>QMRD01000214.1 GCA_003649225.1 Thermoprotei archaeon
TGGTACGATGAAGGATCCATAATTTCATTAAAGGTGAATACTACGTATTATCCTGGCTTCCCATACGATATAGTATTCGAGGGATGGTACATCAACAGCAAAATGACAACAAGCTCCCCTACGCTTAACATTACCGTCAACTCTCCCATGACCATAGAGGCTAAATGGAGTAAAACTCTCTCACCCTACATTTACATATTAATTACAGTAGTAGTCCTCGCTATAGCTATTTACATTATCTTCCAGCACAAACGTAAATTCATAAATAAAACAAGTAAACCATAGAATATCTACGCTTTTATCTAATAAATGTAGAAAACCGCTAATTCAACTACATATATTAAGTGACCTATTGCTGTTTTTCTCATATAATTATGTGAAATTAAGGTAGTAGTTGTAGTATATATAGGCTCTTTAAGCATCTTGGTGCTAAAGAACAGGCTATGGTTGTATGGGGCTTCTATATTTCTATTGAGCCTAGGGAATATTATGTGTTAACTATGGAGGGAAACTTTATTGGAAAGTTGCACTCTATACTTAACATGGATAGAGAATACGCTATTGGTCAGGTGATTGGGGAGTTTGAGGAGAGAAGGAAAAGGAAGCTAAGAAAATCTTCTAAGAGTAGGGGAGCTGAATAAATATCTAGCATATCCTATAACATTTATTTTTAGTCTGTTGACTGTTTAGCATGTTATGTGTAGTATTGCTGTGTATTTTCTGTTTTCCTTCTCTATCTCTTTTACTACTTCTGGCGTTGGCTTTATTATTGTTTTAAATTTGCTTAGGTAATTCCTTGCATCCTCTGTTATTGGTAGCGCTCCATATTGTCCCGTGCCTATGTATACTACCTCCGGATTCTCCTCCTCTAGGAACTCCAGTTCTCTTTTCGTTAATGGAGTGTGGCCGTATAAGTGTTTCAGATGTTTTGACAGCGACTTATCCCTGTAGGTTATCCTTCCGTCGACGTGTATGACTATGTCCTCCCTATATGTTTCTCCGTTTACCTCTATCCATCCGAAGCCCGTCTTAATTCTCATAGTTGAAAAATATTGACTACGGTTCTTTAATTTTGCTAACTTAGTTTACGAATATATTCCCTACTTACATGATGTTTCATTTCGCCTCTATTAGGCCGCTTTAAGAGTATCGAAGGATTACGGCTTCCTTAGCGGATAACGTTAATCCTCTTCCTCATGTAGCTCTGCTACGGCTTTAGTTGTGCTTGGCAGGTTTTCGGTTTCCCTTCTAATATCCTCAATTTTCTCCCTTATTTCCTTGGCTTTATAGGTTCTTATTAGGAGCTGTAGTGCCTTCGTGAATGCTTCAGTCTTGCTCCTAAAATACCCTTTTTCTACGAGTTCCTCGACCTCCTTAACTAGGCTGGCCTCTAGCTTAAGGTTTACTTGTCTTTTACGCATACAGTCTACCTTTATCTATATGGCTTATGAATTTACTTATGGCTTAGCTCTTTATTTTAGTGAAGGTAAAGCTTATATGGTGTATTTGGTTTTATCCCCTTGTGTCTGGGGTTGCTGTTGGTTTGAGGAGGATTGGGGATAAACTGTATTATGTGGAGAAGGTTACTGATAGCCTCTACACTTTTGATGAGGTTAAGGATGTTGTTTATTCCAAGCGTTCGGAGCATCAGGTCGTTGAAGTACTGGATATTGTTGATGGCGGGCTATCGCTGTATATTGATAATCATCTTCAGGTCTGTGTCTCGGATGAGTGGATATACCATGAGGCACTGGTTCACCCTGCAATGCTTTTCCACGGCTCCCCCCATAGGGTTTTAATTATAGGCGGCGGGGATGGCGGGGCGTTAAGGGAGGTTTTAAAGTACGATTGCGTTGAATCTGTTGTTCTGGTTGAGCTTGATCCTAGCGTTATTGAGCTTGTTGAGAAGTTTATGCCTATGATACCGGACGGCGCCTTCAAGGATCCTAGGGTTAAGGTCGTTTATATGGATGGTAGGAAGTATATTGAGAAACATGATGGGAAGTTTGATGTTATTATAGTTGATGTAACCGATTTATCTGATGTTTCAGCCCACATTTATACTAGGGAGTTCTATAGGGCTGCTAAACGTAGGCTTAATGAGAACGGTGTTCTCGTTACTCAGAGCCTTGGGCTACACTACCAGTTGAAGTATGTTAGCCTCATCTATAATACCGTCAATAGCGTTTTTAGGAACGTTAGGCTTGCTAAGGCTTATGTTAGATCGTTTATCGATGAGTGGACTTTCACTATAGCCTCCGACAGTGAATTAGATTTAAACGTGTTGTCCAGCAGGTTTAAGGGGATGCTTGAGGGTAAGACTAGGTTCTTAACTGAGGATACGTTAATGGCTTTATTTGCTATTCCACCCCATATACGTAGGCGTCTATCCGAGGATAAGAGGATACTTACGGATGAAAACAAGGTAGTGTTATACGAATAACCTTTATCCACGCTATTAAGCACGAGAGTAAATCCTTATTATATTGATTTATTTTAGATTGCTGGCTTCGATATAGCTAATTTTTTAGAATATATTATGGATTGAGCTGTATTTTTTAGTTCATTCGTGAAATACTGGTTTGATAATGGTAACTGATGTTAATTCTGCATTGTATACCCTCTTCACTTGCTTGGAGATGGGTTTAAATACTTTGTTTTCCTATTATCTTAGCTATGAGTTCGGGTATTCGCAGCTGGTTTATAGACTGGTATTATCCATCCCAGGTTGGATGTATATATGGTGTTAAACACTACATCTCCTCGTTTAAGACCAAGTATCAGCAAATCGACTTGGTTGAATTGCCTTTCTTCGGTAAGGCATTATTTATTGACGGCAAGCTTCAGTCATCCCTCTACGATGAATACATATACCATGAGACGCTGGTTCACCCAGCTATGTTGCTTCACGGCAACCCTTCGAA
>QMRD01000215.1 GCA_003649225.1 Thermoprotei archaeon
AAGGAGGTCTATAAGGCGGTTTCGTAAGCAACCTTTAACCTTTGAACAGTTTTCTCAGATGCTTTGGGCTTGTCAGGGGATAATAGATTATGTAACTGGTAAGAGGGTTGCTCCCAGTGCTGGAGCAACATATCCCTTGGAAGTTTTTGCTGTAGTTGGAGAAAAGTGTGTTGAAAAGGTAGAGGCTGGGGTCTATCATTATATCCCGTCAGATCATGCAGTAGAGAAAATTTTAGATGGGGATGTTAGGAGAGAGCTTGCAGCAGCCGCTCTTCACCAGGAGTTTATAGCTGAAGCACCCATGTCTATCGTTATTGCAGCTGAGTATGAGAGAACTACTGGATGGTATGGGGAGAGAGGCATAAGATATGTTCATTTTGAAGTAGGTCATGTGGGACAGAACATACATTTACAGGCCGTAGCTTTGGGATTGGGGACTGTTATGATAGGAGCATTTCACGACGATAAGGTCGCGTTTGTATTAAATCTGCCTAAAAAGCTTCATCCATTATACATCGCTCCCGTTGGCGTCCCCGCATAGTTCTAATAGTTTGAAATATCCAAGAGAAACGCTGTTATATTTTTAGCGAAAATTCCAAAGTTTTGAGACCACGTAAACTTTATTAATAATATATAGGATTTTGGCTTGGCAAGGTGATTTCAATGGACGTTAAGTACTGTGTAACTGTAAAGGCTGATAACATAGATTCTTTAAGGAAAAAAGTAAACGCTGCATTATCCAAGAATCCTAGCTTGATCGAGATACAGGCCGAGCAGCTTATTAGGTCGAATATCGACCACTTACGAAGAGTCCTAGCTCATGTGCTGGATAAATCGATAATATCTTTAAGATCATTTAACATGAAAAGAGAGGCAAATAATAGGTATTTAAGCTATATAAGCAGGTTGATTGAGATGCAGCCAGCATACATTGAGCTAGAGCACAGCTATATACTTTCACATCTAAATTTAATAGATAAATCCTTTGAAAACAATGTGCTGATTATAGCTTCACATTATGATAGGGAGAAGACACCGGATTCGGATATTTTAGGCAGATTAGCGCTTAAAATGCTTAAGCATGCGGACATAATTAGGATAGTCACAAGAGCTAACTCCTTTGAAGATAACATAAAGGTATTGGGAGTTTACGATATCTTGCATGATGAAAGAGATAGGATAATAGCATATGCTACGGGAGAGATCGGCGTGATTTCGAGGCTAGATTCAGTAAAGCTCGGTGCTCCGTTCATATATGTTTCAGTGAACAACAACAATAAAGATGAGCCCGGACAGTTAAGTATAGATGAGGCACGAAGATATTTTGCCCTCTTCCCTTAAGTTAAGCCTGAATACTTTTGCTCGTTATAACCAGAGGACGTTTCTCAACTAATGCTTGTACGACCTTTCTTCTCCCACTATCGAGACACCTCCATAACGTGCCCCTTGAGATTCCCATTCTAGAAGCAGCTTCATCCTGTGTTAATCCTTCCAAATAAACTAGCCTTAAGGCTTCATACTCATCTGGGAGAAGATATATTGGCTGAGCATTTCCGAAGGGTAATCCTCTTTCATCGAATGGAACAAATGTTACGTACTGGAATCCACTCCAAATTATCCTATGTTTTGGTGGTCGCCCTCTCCCTCTTCTTCCCCACCTCCATGCCCATGGTGGTCCATGCATAGAAACACCACTACATCACTAAATATAACAATGCTAATAAAAACTTAACCTTACTGAAAACCTGTCATTCTTCTTAGCTCTTCTATTCTTGCCTCAACGCCACGAAGCTCCTCTTCAAGTTCCCTTATTTGCGCCCTTAATTGCTCTCTATATCGGATTAAAAAATTGAGCTCATCGCTAGGATTTAGAAATGGCTGTGGAGGAAACGCTGGATTTATCTGATACATACCGTAAGGTGGAGGATAACGATGCATGAACCATATATAGGGAGGATACCAAGGTGGATACCACCAATACATATTTATCACCTAGTTAAATATTTGCGAAAGTTCAAAATAAAGTTAACTGATATATTAGGGAAAAGCTTATATTTGTGCAATCGCTAAAAATTATTGGTGATATACATGGGTTGGGGATGGGGTAGAGGCAGAGGAGGATGGAGAGGACCATGGCCAGGAAGAGGACCATTTAGCTATCTACCGCCATGGCAGAGACCAGGATGGCTATTCGGTAGAGGAGCATGCTGGTGGCTATTCGGAGGACCATGGAGATTCTACTGGTATACACCGTATTATAGACCGCCTGCATGGTATCCACCATATTACGCTTATCCATGGATCACCTATCCATACCCATATTACCCATATCCATATTACCCATACTAAGGGGGTGGAATAATGGCCTACCCCTACTATCCTCCGTATCCACCATACTACTTTGACCCGTATACGCTGATGTATGTGTGGATGACTCAGTGGACGTACATGGTTTCAATGATGTATTACATGGAAATGCTTAAAGCAATGATGGAAATGTGGAGAAAGTTCGCTGAAACAGCATTCAAGCCTCCATCCGCCTAAAACTCTCCCTTTTCTATTTTTTCTCCAAGATTAATTATTGCCTTTGACGATTCCGTTTCAGGATACTCCATAATTACGGTCTTTCCATTCATGTATGCTTTAACCAGATTTAGATCATAAGGTACTAGGAGGTATTTTACTCCTTTATCCTCTAGGAATGCTTTAAGTTTAGGGTATATTCCTCCGGGTAGACCGTATTTGTTAATTACGGCGATCCATTTCTTCTTCATGCTGTATATAAGTTTACTGAGTTTTATTAGGTCGTGTAAACCTAACATAGTGGGTTCTGTGACTGCTACTATTAGGTCGGCGGGTTTG
>QMRD01000216.1 GCA_003649225.1 Thermoprotei archaeon
AAGTACTACTCTATAACGAATAAGGGTAGGAGACTGCTAGAGGATGGACTGAAGTATCTGGAGGAGTTGGTTAATAGTTTAAAGGAGGCAGATTAAATCCAGTTAAAACTTATTGCATGAACAACCGTATGTTGGGTGGGAATGCTATGAGGTATATTAGGAATGTGGATGAGCTTCTGGACGTCTACGATAAAGTTACCAGGGAAGCACGTAGGATAGCTCTAGAGCTGTTGGATGAGGGATTGTCTGCCGCCGATCCACGTGAGGCTGTCCGTAGGAAAATGAAGATTGAAGATGGAGAGCTTAGGGTGGACGGGTATAGGCTGAAGCTAGGTTCCTTCAATAGGGTTTATGTGGTTGGTGCTGGTAAGGCCTCGGGGGGCATGGCTCAAGCGCTTGAGGAGATTCTAGGGGATTTCATTGATTGTGGCTATGTCATAGTCCCTAAGCCATTGGTTAACAGGTATAAGTTGAAGAAGATTAAGCTTCTAGGCGCCACGCACCCGATACCTAGTGAGGAGAATAGGAGACATAGTGAGGAGATAATTTCACTAGTTAGTAGTGCCGATGAAGGGGATTTGATAATATGTCTTATCTCCGGCGGTGGTTCTGCGCTTATGTGCTGTCCCTACGATGAAGTATCAATGGATGACATGATGACTTTAACTAAGCTCCTATTGGGAAGTGGGGCTAACATCAATGAGGTAAATGTTGTTAGGAAGCATGTTGAGAAGCTTAAGGGTGGAAAGCTAGCTAAATTAGCCTATCCAGCAACCGTGTTATCGCTGATAATTTCGGATGTGGTTGGAGACCCTCTGGATACAATTGCCTCAGGGCCGACTGCACCTGACAAATCCACGTTCAGCGATGCCTTAAATGTTCTGAGAAAGTACGGCGTAGCCGATAGGGCTCCTAAAAGTATTCTGAACGTTCTTGAAAAAGGCTTGAACGGGCTTATAGAGGAGACTGTTAAGCCCGGAGATAAAGTCTTTAGGAGAGTGTATAATGTGATTATCGCCAGCAATGAAATTTCACTGAACACAATGTATAGTAGAGCTTTAGATTTAGGTCTTAATGCCATGGTTTTAACCTCATACCTTGAGGGAGAGGCTAAGGAAGTAGGTATAGTGCTCGCTTCAATAGCTAGGCAGATATACTATAGGGATCGGCCGTTAGCTAAACCATGTGCTGTACTCGTCGGGGGCGAAACGACTGTAACCTTGGATGTATATGGAGGAAGCTGGGGTGGGAGAAATCAGGAGCTTGCATGCTCAGCAGCGCTCTACCTAAATGGAATGAAAGGGGCTGTGCTTGCATCAATTGGATCCGATGGAATAGATGGAAACAGTGATGCAGCTGGCGCCATCGTTGACGCATATACTATACGCGAGGCCGAGGGAAGAGGGCTGGACATATTCGATTACCTACATAGACACGATACTTATTCATTCTTCAAAGCGCTAGGTAAACACCTAATATATACCGGTCCAACGGGGACTAACGTTAATGATCTAACAGTAATAGTTTGCCTGAAGTAGCCTGAAATACATCATGGCTGAATGATAATCCCTCTATTACCTGGCTTTACAGAACATCCTTACTGGGCATGAATCACATTTCCTCTTCTTACAGTACTCAAGATATATTCTGACTAGTTGCGACTCATAGGGTTTCACGTCCTTTAACCCCAGCTTCTCAGCCACTTTGACAGCTAAATTAGAGGGCTTTGGGTCAGCTTTACTCCATATGCCTCTAAGCTCCCTTAGGAATATATTTACACATACTGGACCAATGCCCTTAAACTCCATGAGCCTCTTCTCTAGATCCCTAGGGTCGCTGGCCACCTCGTGTAGCTTATCTATGCTACCGTATTCCCTCTTAAGCTTACCCATAATTTCGAGAAGATTAGATGCAGTTGAGAAATCGTACCTAACGTACCCGCCTGAATCAAGTACCTCGACGAGCCTATCCCAGCCAGCCTCAAGTATAGCTTCTGGAGTAGTTAAATCCTCCTCAACAAACCTAAAGAAAGTCCTCTTAGCTATATCGGCTGAAATTCTTTTAGCGAAAAGTATCGAAGCTAGAAACCACTTGAAACGATCCTCAGGCTTTGATAAATCAAGACCTAATTCCTCAGAATAGGTTTTAATACTCGAAAGCACACAGGAGAGCTCCATGTTAATAATATTTAATCTTTAGATTAATAAAAAGTTAATTAAGAGAAGACATAGTTTAACGCAGCCTCCAATTTTATAACATAATGCAAGTATATGATCTATATGCCCCTGAGAATAGTTAAGGAAATTCCTGGGGAATGAATGGAGTTAGATTATGAGCCGGTAGAGGCTGATGGCCATGAAGGTAATGGAGAATATGTATGATGAAGTACTTAGATATGTGCTGAGGGAACCGTTTCTACATCCCTACACGATTCACGATATTAGGCATTTGAGGGAATCAACTACGGTTTACGCCTGCTATGAGGATGATGTCTTAAAAGGCTATGCGTTAATATTTCATAGTTTAAGAGATCACTTATCAACTATTGTTGATGGAGAAGGAGATGATGCAGTTTCGGAGTTATTTAAATACATGTCTTCCAGAATACCTCTTAAGAGAGCTATAATACATGTTCCGATTCAATATAGGGAAATAGCGTTGCGGTACGTGAAACCTTTAAGCCTATACGAGGCCTACAGTATGTATACTACAGGTGATATGCTTAAGGAACCGCTCATGAAGCTAAATGTATTGTTTATGGAGCTAACTGATCTAAGCGGCTACGAGATACCGGAGTTCATATCCAGGAGGATAGAGTATCTAGGGAAAACATACGGGGCAGTTATGGGCAATA
>QMRD01000217.1 GCA_003649225.1 Thermoprotei archaeon
GTCTACTACTACGATGTTCCCGGTTTAACCAATATTATTACCATTGCAGGGCCGGGCGTTAACCAGATTAGCTGGAAGTACTTCTGCAACCCATGGTATGCACCAGTATACATGTACTACAACAGCACCTATGGTTGCTGGGTTATTAAAACTCCACGCCATGAATATAAGAGCACGGACTGGTACGCTACCGTACCTCACTTGAGGGATTTACTCGTAATAGAGGTAATATACATTAAGGATGAGGGAAGACACGTCGTATGGGCCTCAGGTTTCAGCGGCTACGGCTCCAGAGCTGCATGCTACTTCCTCAAATGCCTCATAAGTAACGAACCACTAGTAGAAACTAATGGAATAGCCCTGCTAATCTACTGGGAGGATACAAATAACAGCTATAAGCCCGACGAGGAGGATACTTGGAACATAGTTGAAATTTTAGAGATAATACCTGAAACCCCTACCATGATACCCTAATCCCCCTTCTTTTTCTCGATGTAAATATTATAAGGAGCGGAGATACCAAATACTTAGGGGATGAATAACCGATGGCAGACTGAAAAGTGATGAATGGGTAAGCTGTATGACCCACCTACATCCCTACGATCCTACCAAAACACGAATAAATCTTCTTCTCCATTAGAAATATAATGCCATATCGCTTAAGTTAACTATCTTCCCATCATATCTACTACACAACATTCTCATATAAGACGTCTATCCCTATACGCCTAGCATAATCCAGCGCATCGCTATCTATGTTAACCGCAATAATCAGTATCTTATCCACTCTATGCTTCAGAATATTCTCAATATACCTAGCCTTATCAATAAGCGCATTAACATGATCCATCTCAGCGCGCGATTTAACCTCAATAATGTACAGCCTATCATCAGTAGCCAATATATCAACATCGATAGTTTTGCCCTTAACCCCCGTTATAGAGCCGTCGGCATCTACATACTTAAACTTCCTAATTCTCTCCACCTCAATCCTTCTTTCAATAAGCCCCTCCTCAAAAATCTCATAAACCATCTTCTCCAAGTCACGCCCCCAGCGCCTACCCATGCTACCTATAGTAACCTCAACACGACGGCTTAAATTAGCCATTTCCTTCTCAATAATCCTAATCTCCTCCAGTATTTCGTTGAATTTTCTGTCGTGTGCTTCGAAGCGTTCGTCGTGGCTTTTAAGCTTTAGTAGCACTTCCTCGATTAGCTTGTCGTGCTTTTCAAGCCTCTCGAGTATCTCATTAAATTTTCTATCCTGCGCCTCAAGCATCTTGAGTATTTCGCTTAACCCTATATAGCCTGCAATAGCGTACCTAAACTCCTCTTCTTCATCCAATAGTTTTAAAACTTTCTTTTTGAATACTGCTAATTAGGACATCATCATAACAATATATCATATTAGAATATAAGGAAATCGGTTTTGTAGAAGGTTTGACTATAATTTAAATGGATCAACTACCATGGCTTATACGTGTTACGGCCTATTTTTTGAAGCATTTTTCTCTAGTATGCTCTCCCAGTCTACCTTAAATACTATAAGTATTATTGCTATAAGTACAGCCAGCGTTATAAGGGATATCGTGAGGTCATCCAACCCTTCAGATGCACTGCCTAACTGCACGCCGAAGAAGGATATAACATAAAGCATTGTTATCTTGCCTGCAACACACGGTATGAGGGCCTTAAGTAGCGGGTAGTTAACGAGGCCGAGGCCTATAAAAAGTATATCGTCTGGTAGGGGGGTAAAGGCGAAGAGGAATACGACTATAGGCACGAACCACTCGCCCTTCATCCTAATAATCCTCAGTAGAGCATCAGCCCTCCTCCTAGTGGAGGTGGAGACGGCGCCCGTAACAAGCCTACCTAAAACCCAGCCGACTACTTCACCCAAGGCTGACCCTAGGCCGCTGAATACGGCGATTTCAAGGGGATTAATATTCGGTATCCTGGATGCTAATAGGAAGATTATAACTGTATATGGTATTGGGAAGATGACGCTGGTTGCCCCTATAAAGCTGACCATGAAGAAAGCCAGCCACCTATATGTATATGGCATATTAAGGAATAAGTCTTTGATATATCCAAAGAATAGGTAGAGTATGAAGCTAATGACGAGTATAGCCAATATGGAGAAGTAGTTTCCAAGCTTTTTCAACCCATTATTCCCTCCAGCTGTGGATACGTCAATCTATCATAGGTTTGAACGTACTATTATCCTTTACGTAGACTATTCATAGGTGAGCAGCGTTAGATTGCTTATGGCTGGCCTACTAAAGTAGACCATAATAACTATTACAGTTAAGAGTATAAGCGCTGATACTACAAGTTCTCTCCACCTCTTCTCCCTATAATCCCTATAGGCTATATGGAGTAGAGCTATTAGAGGTAGCAGGGTAATGCTGAATGGAACAAGTAGTGTAAGTTTAGCTACGAAGGGCTTAAGGACATATTCAACAAAGTTTTCAATGATAAAAGTTCCCTTAAACTCCTCTAAACACATGGCGAACGCACTATTCATTCCCTGCGAGTTTAGCGTGCGCCCAGCAATATATATTCTATCGCCTACAATATCCACATCCTCTACTAGCGAGAAGCTGGGAACGGTAAGGTTAGGTATCCAAAGCCAAATTAAATTACCATTTAAATCCGTCTTAATTAATAGAGGCTTACGCCAATCCTTAACATAGCTAAATCCAGCAATATAAACTGCATCGTTAGCTGTGGCTACGCTGCCGCCATGATCCCTTCCACTGAAGGAGTATTCCATAAGATTATAATCGCCCGAACGGAGATCATATATAGCCAGCAGGATGTGATATTTGCTGACTATATTAATTCTCATA
>QMRD01000218.1 GCA_003649225.1 Thermoprotei archaeon
AATGTCCTACAACGTAGACCTAATAATTGTATCAATAGCAATATTCTCGATCGGAGTATCGGCGATAACGGCATCAACAGCACCGCTTGTTTCTGAACTAACCCCCGGCGAAAGATATGGTTCTGCAATAGGAGTCATGGAGACAATAAAAGACGTAGGTCAAGCATCAGGGCCAATAATATCAGGAATAGTATCGGCAATATTCGGGTATAAGATGGCTTTTGTGGCGGTATCACTTATTCTAATTACAGTAATAGCTCCCGTATCAATGCTCTTAAAAAGACGATAGAAGCTGCATAAAATTATATCTTATATATTAAAAATTGAGCAGAAAGAGTAAAAATAAGCACGAAGTATGTGATTGTGTTGTAAAATAGATTAATATGTTCTATAAAATTGGCTAAAGAGGCTTTAACGATAAATTTATGTATAATTGACGAGTTTAGAAATCGATGAATCCAGTAATAAATCTTGAAAATGTCTATAAAAGATTTGGAAGGGTTCAAGCGTTAAACGGCTTATCACTTCAGGTAAAGCCTGGGACAATATTCGGTCTCATAGGTCCGAATGGTGCAGGAAAGACTACAACTGTGAGGATTACGGCAGGGATAATTAGGTGCGATAGCGGGCTGGTAGAGGTCTTTGGCGAAAACCCATGGGATAACATAGAGGTTAAGAGCAGAATAGGGGTCTTACATGAGAGAGTATCGTATCCTAAAAACCTTAAGGTTCTGGACTTCCTTACTAGAGTAGCCAACATCTACGGAGTAAGCGATGCAGAGAAGAGGGCGCTTGAAGTACTCAAGTTAGTAGATCTAGTTAATGCCAAGAATAGGGCAATAAAGGGCTTATCTGCGGGAATGCTACAAAAGCTGGGTCTAGCACAGGCCATAGTGCACGATCCTGAGCTAGTTATAGCTGATGAACCGACAGCAAACTTGGATCCACTAATGAGGAGGAAAGTGCTGGAGCTGATAAGGGATCTACATAGAGAGCTAGGCGTAACATTTGTGATATCATCCCACATTCTCCCAGAGCTCGCACTGGTATGTAGAGACGTGGCATTTATTCACAAGGGAAGGGTATACTATCAGGGCGATATAAGCGATATATCCAGCAAGCTTGGAGGATATGTATACAGGATAATATGTGGCAAGGCTCCCCAGGTGGCTTCAATGCTTAAGGATAGGCTTAGAGTTAAGGATCTAGAATACGATGAGAGGCTTATCCGAGTATACTTTGATGAGGATCCTGGACCTAATTTGTTCATAGCTATCGGCGAGATAGCTAAGGAAATTAGAGTTAAAGTTGAAAGTATTGAAAGCAGTGTGGTTGGTTTAGAGGAGCTATTTAGGAGGGCGGTTAGAAGTGGGTAGGCGGTATAGCAGGTTAAGGGCTGATTTAAACATTCTTGAAATATGTCTTTCGTCAAGCTACAGGTTTCCATTACTTGAGGGACTCGCGTTCCCCTACTTATTCTTCCCGATTGTTTTCGCCCCCCTAATTAGGGCGCCGTATGTATGCCAGTTTGTAAGCTATGCTTTTGGACTACCTGTGTTCCTGACGCAAATTCTAATACTAGTGAATTTGGCGTATAGTGTTGCAAGTGAAATCGAGTCGGGGCTAACGCAGACCTACATAACATATCCTGTGAAGAGGGCCGATTTCATACTCATAAAAATCCTGGTAGGATTGGGCGTTCCCATCACGCTCCTAGCGCTCGCAGAAGCTATCGTAACGTACATGGCCTTCAGTGTAGTGGGTTTCTCGCTCGACGAACTATTCTTCTCAATACTGGCTTCGCTTGGACAGCTAGTGATGTTTGCTCTAGTATTCCTCACTATATCGCTCCTCATAAAGAAGGGAGGATTAGCGCTTGGTATAAGCATAGCCCTATGGTTCATTCTATCCATAGCTATTTCAATATTCTCACTATTCGTATACTTCAGTGGTATTAAGGAGTTCTTCTATCTATCAGCTCTACTTAACCCCACGAATATTGTAAATGCATACTATGCTAAGGGCTCAAGCGTGCTACCCGGCGGTATTGTCGTAGAGCCTACCTTCACAGAAATGGTTCTAGTTTTACTGGGACACTATGCGATAAACATCGTTCTGCTAGCCATAATAATAGCATACTTCATGAGGAGGTTTGAGCCATGATGAGGCTATACATAAAGGCTGGAAGAATAGGCTACGTAGTTATTTCCATAGCGCTAGCAATACTGCTAGCTACAGCGCTGAGGTTCCCAATGCCCTACGGAACAGATTATAATGAAATGTCTAGAGAGTACTTCGCCATAGAAATAATTCATCTTGATAGATTTTATAGATACGATGTAGAGGTTGAATTATCGAAAAGCTGCCACTTGGTAGCGTGCATATATATTCCAAACTATACCAGAACCTATCCACTCATAGACGTGGAAATGATGATAAACTATTCCGCCATAGTTGAGGCAGTAGCTAACTGTACGACGCTTGAAGAGTTAAAGGATGCACTGGAGTCGATGAATATGACAGCAGTTTATGCCGCTACAGGCAACTACCATAAGTTTAGCTATGAATCGAAGGATATAGGGGGAATAGTTGTAGCAACCGTAAATCCGGATAGAGATGCCCCCCAATTCCGCTATGCATCGAGAGTTAACGTATACGCCATAATACTACCCAGTGAAATTGCCTATAAAACCTCTATACCGATCCTAGCTCTAGGAATAGTATTGGCTGCGGGAAGAGCTGTGCATGATGTAAAGAGGCTACTACTAAAGCTTAAACGCTAAGATCTTTTTTCCAGTTAAGTTGTCTTATAAAGTTTCTATGCGGCTCAAATA
>QMRD01000219.1 GCA_003649225.1 Thermoprotei archaeon
AGGGACTTCATACGGATACCAATGACGCCACAAACAGCCCAAAGAATAGCCGACCAACTCAACTGCCTACTACCCACGAAAAAGATCGTCGACGATATATGGCGCCATGCAACAGTTAAGCTAAATCCCCAGCCAATAGACGTAAGAAAATACGATATCACGTCGCCCCTAATATTCCTCCTACATCAAATGCTCATCGAAAACCAGCGGAGAGGTAAACCATTAGGAGCGTTAACCGCAGGCCATAAAAAGGACGTGGTCATTACAAATAAGCTTTTAAAACACCCGGATAGAGTTGCTATCTACGGCTGGCATTACCCCAATGGCAAGCCAATACAGCCCCTAAGCATTGTACATAAGGCAAGCTACTACGACTACAGCCACGGCGTTAGATTAGTTAAAAATACATTAGTAATATATGGCAATAAAATGGCGCTAGAGACTCTTTTAAAAGATACTATACTAAGTAGCTTATTAAGTGATGAGGGAATTATTTATTTTACTCGATATCCTATCATTATCTCCTAGCTTCTCGTTTTATTGGCATCATGAAATGAACCTTAGGAGCTTTAGATTTAGCTGAGAATATCATTGCATGGTCTAATAGTAAACCAATCGTAATGTCACCCGATATACAATCCCAATGATACTAATGATAGAGGAATAGTTAACTTAAGGAAGGAATAGAAGTATACATTATTTTGAAGCTAAATTGCCTAAGCCATGGAGAAGCGAGAAAAGATTAAAGTTCCCAAGTATAAGGTAAATCAACTATGACTACGTTCCATGGAGGTTTAGTAGAGGGACCTAAGATGCATTAGCAGTGATATCGCCTCATCTATGAGTTTTTCTCCCGTGCCCTTCTCCACTATTGAGACAGGAAATATTGTTTCATAGCCGCCTTTCTCATATTCGTCGAGCATCGGAATATAGCCGAAGTACCCGTTAGTATACGCAACGACAACCGTATTTTCAAATGGAGATCTACGTTTAATCTCAAGTCCAACTTTAACTACAATTTCACTTGGCAGGAAAACCATGGCACATGACGGGCTGAAACTTACCGCACCCATCCATGTTTCTATTGCATCTATATCCTTGTAGATCTTCAATGTGTCATATGTTTTTCTAGCCAACCAGCGCTCATAGCTGGCTTCAATTATCTTCTTCGAATCCCCGCTCTTCTGAGCCTCCTTGTACTTCTCCTCAGCTCTTCTGAGCATTTCCTCGGCTTCGGATAAAGTATACGGCTTCCTGACTCCAATCCTCAGCTTCTTAGCCCTAATATATAGACGACCGTCCTCAGCTTCCCTTAGCAACATCGTTTTCACGGCCTCGCATGCGAGTATCTTACCCATCCATTCCATGTCGTCGAACGTTCCAACGCTTCTATCGTAAACCCTATTTAGGTCTGTTCCCGGAGTATATGGGTTAATGTCGCCACAGGTGCCGTTTAGGAAGAGTGATTTAGCTCCAGTTAAAATCTCTACATATTTATTCAGCGTACCTGGATAATCAGCACTAATGTACAGGTTATTATGGCCTAGAACAACTGCATGACAGGTAAAGTTTATAATTGCCGCATAGGGACATCTGCCGACCCTAAATCCGATAACGTGCAGCCTTGGGTCAACGGAACCCTTTACCGGATTCCTCCTGTTAACGGTTATTCCCTCAACGGAGCCAACGCCTTGTACAACCGATACCTCTCTTAAGTCATTATACGCGGCCATAGCCGCTCCACAGCATGCATCAACTATATATTCCCTAAGGTAATTCCTGATCTGAGAATAGTCTCCCTGAATATCTGGTCCAGCATGTGTATGGGTTGCCGAAATCATTATCTTTTCACGTTCGATCGGAAGCTCTTTGCTTATTATCTCCGATATCCTGGACGCTAGCTCCACGTCAACGCCGAGTATGTCTAGGGCTAACGATATAAACTTCTCCTCCCCATCCTCAACGTATATTGCTCTGACGTATAACTCGTCGTGTACCCCTATCGACGGCTTAGTTCTAGCGGCGTAGCCAGCCATAAAGGTTCCTATGGGTGGAGTAATAACGGATCTACTATAGCCTACCCTCAATTATGTCACCGATATTCTGAATTTTACATCGTATTTAACAATTTACCAATATTACTAACGATAAATCCCATAAGCATAGTAATCCTTAGCTACAGCTTATGCTTTGAGAGAGCAACTATAATGATTACCCTGATACTCCATGATCCCCATCGAATTCAAGTCTAAATTAATATGTTTGTATCAATAGGTCCTTTATAGGAAAACAATATTAAGTCATTTTATTTATAGAACTATTTTAATGCCATGGTGGTAAACATGACTGAAAAGCTTCCTAAAAAGCTACTCTACAATATCGTTTCAGCCGACGAGGTTAAGAATATTCTCTTAACGTTATCCGATATGGGGGCAAGGGTTGAAAACATAGGCGGAAGCATTGAGGGGAGAAATATATATTCAATACGAGTTGGGGAGGGGGCTTTAAGGGTATCAGCAGTATGCCGATTGCACGGAAATGAGCCTGCTCCAACAAACGCTGCACTTCTATTCACCTACTTTGCACTTAAGGATGGAAGGATCCTAAGCCTAGACCTTAGAGAAGCGCTGAAGAATGTTAGTCTTACCCTAGTTCCTCTAGCTAACCCTGATGGAGCACAGCTATACTACACCAAGCATTTGGAGAATCCTAGGCCTTCATGGGATAACCCTATAGAGATTGCTAGGGTTAATTCGAACGGTTACGATCTAAATAGGGACTGGCTGCTCCTTAAACAGCCGGAGACG
>QMRD01000220.1 GCA_003649225.1 Thermoprotei archaeon
CCTCTTAATCCTCTCCTCTGGACGGCCTACAATTACTCTTCCATCAACAAGGACTTTCTCGCCAGATGGCAGTTCAAATAAAAACACACAGTTCCTTTTAATAAGTTTCCGAATTTTTCCATCATCACCTTTTATATAGAATATATTCTTGCTTTCATCGACAATTATACCATTTATTCCTAGACAATCCTTATTACTACATTTAATAACTTTAACTTTTAATCCTATTAATTCATGAAATATTAGATTTCTAGGCGTTATTTTCATCTCTGCTTTAGCTCTTCTTCTCTTTCAACTGTTAGAATGCGGGCTATAGTTTTTCTAATTTCCCTTATTCGAGCAGGTTTTTCTATACTCCCACCACCTGAATGAGCCTGACCTCTGAGCTTTATAAGCTCTAATTTTAACTCTCTTAAGAGTTTTTGTCTTTCTTCCTTACTCATACGCCTTATATCCTTCGCCTTCAGCCGAGGCATATAACCACCTTTATGTGCTCTCGGAGACAGGCTTTAATATTATTTCGTCAGGCCTTCTTAAAGGAGGCATTATCTTAACCTTTATGCCATACATACCTGGCTTTAGAAGGACTTCCACTGTTGCTTCATCAACAAGCTTTTCCTTTGGTTCTCCGGACTTAGCTATTATTCCAGCCCTATATTTCTCAAAGCGCGCTCTTTCGCTCGTTAATTTGCCGCTGATTACTATCTCGGCGCCCCTAGCTCCAGCAGCCATAATTCTTCTTAAAGCAATGAACGCGGCTCTTCTAAACTTAACTCCTCTGACTAAGGCTCGCGCGATGCGATAAGCCATAACCTTAGCATTTAGCTCAGGTTTTTCTATAGGAATAACGTCTATCTGGGGGTTTTCGAGGCCGAATTCCTGCTCTAGTATCCTAGCTATCTCCCTAATGGTTGCACCCTTTCTTCCAATAACAAGTGCTGGTCTTTCAGCATATATGACGAGACGGGTACCTATAGGAGTTCGCATCATCTCTACATTCACATAGCCAGCTCTACTTAATTTTCTCTTTAAAAACTCGTTTATTTCCATGTATTTTACTCCTTCCTTAACAAAAAGTTTCTTTATATCCATTCCTCCACCTCCATCATTCTCTCTCCTCAAGCCCTATCTCTACGTGTACTAATTCTCTAAAGTAAGGCGTTGCTCTACCAAAGGCTCTCGGAATATATTTCCTAATCTTAGTTCCCTTATGTGCGGCGGCATGAACAACCCATAACTTACTTATATCTAGTCCCTTATATTCTGCATTAGCTTCAGCGCTCTTTAAAATCTTCAGTATTTCTTTAGCTGCCTTAACGGGATATCTTCCTGAATGCCATTTAGTGAGCTGTTTTCTATGGCCCAATTTTCCGTGGTATCGCTTAAAGGGTATGGGTCTTTTCATATTGATGACATCTTCTAGTAGCTTTTTAGCCTCCTCCAGTGTAAGTCCCCTAATACTACTACAAATCTCAACTGCATGTTTAAAGGATATCCTAAGGTCCCTTCCTGAAGCTATGGCTGTCCTAGCGGGATCTAGTGTCATAGAGTAATGCCATCGAGGCATGCTTACACCTTAAACCTGCTACGTAACTTTGCATAACCTAAATATTTAAAATTTTCTCAATACCAGGGCTTTTCGGTTAACCTTTGAATGACGTTACCTATTATGTAGTTAGATAGTGGTTTTCTAAGGTATTCGGCATAAGGCTGAAACATGAATTTTACTGGGCTTGTTTTCTGGCTGTAAAACTTATAAATTAGGGGATGAAGAATAATATAATAGCGGGGGTGCCCGAGCTAGGACAAAGGGGCCGGATTAAAAAGGCTAAACTTAAGATCCAGCTCGGGTAAGATATCCGGTGGCGTAGGCCTGCGTGGGTTCGAATCCCACCCCCCGCACTACCGAAAACTACATTTATCAGTAAATAATACGTTGATAATGAGCCGGGGTGGCCGAGGGGTAAGGCGGCGGGCTGCAGTGGGGTAATAGGATTCCGCGTAAACCCGCATAGGAGGGTTCAAGTCCCTCCCCCGGCTTTTCAAGAGATACCTCTAACCGTTAGTGAGGAGACGGTAATGTCCACCCCTAAGGGTATTTTAGTGAATGGTTATGTGCTTCTAAAGGTGAATAGTGAAACGGAGGCTCTTCTGGAGAGAGGATATGGAATTATTGAGAACGGTTATATCAAGTTGAAGCCTGTAGAAGCACTATTTCTATTACACCATAATAAGATTGAGGTCTATAGTAGTGATAAGAAGTTGAACTTTAGTGAGCTGTTTGATATATTCTCAAGTCTTGATCCAGAACTTTATGTCAAATACATGGTATATGAGGACTTAAGAAAAAGAGGCTTTGTTGTAAAAGAGGGTTTCTCTAAGAGGGCCGAATTTAGGTTATATGAAGGTTATAAACAGAGTAAAGTAGCAAAATATCTAGTGAACTGTTTCGTAGAGGGTAAGAGAATAGATTTACGCCTATTAGCTCAAATTGTCGATGAAGCATTAAGATCAGAAAAAGAGCTAATACTGGCAATAGTTGATAAGGAGGGAAATATATCCTACTACTCTGTAACTAAGTTTATTCCTAAGTATTCTCGAATGCAATAAGCTACTAAATTTTGTTTTATCATAGTACAAGACATAACATCGTAGTAATAAGGAGTAATGCATTTGAATCACGATGAGCGAGCGAGGAGGTATCGACAACTTAAGTTTATTGGGAGGGTCCGTAGCCTATAATGTATGGGCAGCAGGCAAGATAAGCTCTTTAGGAGACTACGGACCC
>QMRD01000221.1 GCA_003649225.1 Thermoprotei archaeon
TATGATACCTATCGTGCCCAGCGTGAAGGAATTGAAAGTACGGGACATGCGTCACGAGGCTACAGCTCGGAGCCGGGTATAAGCCCATCAAATCTCGTAATCAGCTCTACCTATGAGAAGGGCTATGAAGACTTGATATCTGAAGTTGATAGGGGGTTGATTATTAGGTGGATTATAGGCGCACATACAGCGAATATCATTACGGGAGAATTTAGTGTAGCCGTGGGAGAAGGCTACTACGTTGAAAACGGGGAGATTAAGTATTCGGTCAAGCAGGCTATGCTTGGGGGCAACATCCTAGATCTACTAGCTAAGATCGTAGCATTGGGTAGAGATAGGGAAAAGATAGGCAACCTAGTAACTGGATCAATGCTTATAAGGGATCAAGCAATCTCAGCCTAAATCCTCTCTATTTTTAATATTTCCGTTAAAATATCCTCGTGTGCATATTTATTGTAATATCCTATGACTCCAAGTATAGCTAGATATTTATCGTAGTTCCTCTCCTTCAGCTCCTCCAGCTTCTCAAGCACAGTATCTAGATAGTTTAGTGCATCGTCTATGCTTCTCCAGCTCGGCAACATTCTCGAACATATGTAGAGAACCTTGCCTAGAACCCTGCCTCTATCATCCTTAAAGTCGAGGTGGTTCGCAATTACGTGGTTAGCCACCCCTATACATTTACCTACGAACTTCTCTCCTACATCCGTAAGCTCGACAGAGGCATCTTTAATAGTTAGAATATTCAATAATTCAAATAGCTTTACGGCTTCATACTTTTCATCCAAATCTAGGCCGAAGCCTCTATTAAGCGAATAGATATTTGCGTCCATCCCATGCCTCTTAGCTAGTTTAGAAACTTCCTCGAGGAAACTATCTACTAAAGGTATGGCGGCCATAGTAGCTCCCGTATTATTTAGCTAATACATATATATACACTTTTCCAGTTGAAGAAGAGGGGTTTTAAATATCTCATCGAGTTAAATATCATTAATATAATTGAAAAGAAAAATAATTATGCGGCAATATTACTTTCACCTATCTCCCTCATAATCTTTACAAAGTTAAAATATTTAAGGGTGAAGCAAATAAGATATACGGGATGACAGCGGCCGAGGAGGATAATTCGTCAATTAACGAAGAGAATCTCGCCAGAGATTTAGGCATTGCAGTAATAGCTGATAATAGGCGAGTTGTATACATATCCCTTAGGCTTAGAAATATGCCCGGCGTAATTCATAAGGTCTCCAGCATATTTACCAGATATAACGTCAACATTTTAAATGGATTCCACTATGCTTCTCCCTTTAATAAAATAGGTGAGTGGAGCTTTTTTGCCGACATAACAGGAGTAGATATCAGTAACTTAATTAACGAGTTAAGGAATATGGAGGAGGTAATAGAGGTAAAGTACGTGGAGCCGAGATACGGGCGAGCCGTATTCGACATACTCCATTTCCCTCTATATATCCATGGAATAAGGGCTATAACGTTTGATATAAATATGTTTACTACGACTCTTGAAGGACTTAAGAAGGACCTAGGGGATGCGGGTAAAGTATTCCTGTTTAGGATGGGGATTGAGGGCGGAAAGCTATGCTATGAATCGATAAAGCGTTTATATGGAGCTAGTGGAATAGAGCCCTTTCAGATAGCATTAGCTATAATTCAGGGCTTCGGCTGGGGTAAGGTAATTAAATACAAAATAGATAGAGAAAATCTTGAAGGCTATCTAAGAATTGGAGATTTATTTGAATGCATACCCGTTAAAGGTCTAAAGAAAAAGCCCAACAGCTTCTACTTTAAGGGTTTAATGCAGGGGTTTCTATGTAAAGCATTCAATACTCAGATACACGTTAAGGAGACTAAGTGTGTAGCTAAGAATGATCCCTACTGTGAATTTAGGTTTAAGCGTGCTTATTTTAAGCCTTAATTCTCTTTTTAACTATAACTATCATATAGATTGTCGAGGAAATTATACCTGCAATTGCGCTTGGAGACGTACCTATATAGTATGATGCCACTATTCCGACGAATTGCGATAGGAATGCTATTATGAAAATTAATACTATGATCTTATGTATGCTCTCCCCTACTTCACTGGCTGTAGCGGCCGGTATTATCATTACTGTATAAACTAGTATTGCTCCAACGGATTTTACCGCAACAATTATCGATATAGCCATAAGTATCAGGAGTAGGTAGTTGTATAGCCTTACGTTCATTCCATGGGCTGAAGCGCCCTCAATATCGAACGATATATAGATAAACTCCTTGAAGAAGAGCATGGTTATAAGCGATACAATAATCGACGAAACCAATAGGATAAGTATATCAGTATTAGTTAGGAGAAGTATATCTCCCACTAGAAGACCCCATATCCTCGGTATGTGTTCTGCAGGTAGTACTGTCATGAAGAGTACTGCTATACTCATGGCAAATGCAAAGGTTACTCCTATCGCTACCTCCATTTTACTGGCTATTCCACGTTCACCAACGTAGCCAGTAACTACTGCCACCAGCACTCCAAATAGTAGAGCCCCTAGGATCGGGTCAAACCACGATAACCCAATGACTTGGAGGAATAGCCCAAGCGCCGCTCCCCCCAGTGCTGCATGGGCTACACCCGAAGCCATAAACGATAGTCCTCTAAATACCATAAACGAACCTATCATTGCAGCAATCGTACTGGTCAGTACTGCCGATATCAATGCTCTGATGACGAAGGGCTGTAGCAGATACTGTACTAGTTCATGCATGGAAGTCACCCGTTATTGGGTAACA
>QMRD01000222.1 GCA_003649225.1 Thermoprotei archaeon
AATGAAATCAAACACGAGAACAATACCTAAAGACAGCATTAAAGACGGAATAAAACTATCAGTAACCAGCAAAACAACCGCAGATAACACCATGTATATGCCGCATAGAAAAGCATAATATATTAT
Source organism: Thermoprotei archaeon (assembly GCA_003649225.1). Taxonomy (GTDB): domain Archaea; phylum Thermoproteota; class Thermoprotei; order Thermofilales; family B9-G17; genus B9-G17. Next base: position 127 of record QMRD01000222.1, read on the forward strand.
ATCAACCCTAGTAGACGCTATCAAAAGAAAAACGTAAACACCGAGAATAAAATCCCTCCAAAAAACAGCAATCCTCCTCGCAAATTTAACCTCCTCACCGAGAGATGAATCATTAAAACCACTAAACATCCTCTCCAGAAAAGTATCAATCCTTTCCCTAACACCACTAATCTGCATTGCCACCATCCTAGGAGCACCCAAATCACTAATAATCTTCGAAAGAGCATAATCTACATCCATCCCAAACATCCTACTCACCTTACACGTCAACTCCTTAATCTGCCGATACAACAACAGACCAACAGATGCATCCCGAGAATAGCCGCAAACCTCGCCAACATAATCCTTCAAAATTAGGTGCTGGCTAAGTTTCATTGCATCACCTCTACCTCTGTTTCATCTCAACAAAACCAATAACCAGCAGAGCCAACCCCATGCCGATGAAAAACACCGAACAAGCCAGCGCTGGTGTCAACCTAATCAAACCTAATTCAGCCCCAAGCCACAACAAGCCAATTAACAGTAGGAAAAGCCCCATAATCACTCTACGCAACGCCTTCCTCCTAATTACACTAACATCGATGGCCATTTAAACCACCTGTTTAAGTTTAAATAATTAACTTATACTTAAACTTTTCGCTAACAATTTAGGTTCGATTAAGTTAACGTAAATAGAAAAGTTTAAGTATAAGTTAATTATTTAAACTTAAATGATTAACTTAGGTGATGTGGATGAGCGAGACAAGGAGGCTGTATAGATCTAGAAAGGATAGAGTACTCTGTGGGGTATGTGGAGGTATAGCCGAATACCTAAACATAGACCCAACTATAATAAGATTAGCATTCGTAGCATTAGCTCTATTATCTCATGGCTGGCTAATACTACTATACTTCATAGCATGCATAATAATGCCTGAGGAACCTAGTGAACCTGGACGTCAACCCCCACAGCCGCTTCCACCACCTAAATTCGAGGAATTTCCATTATACTTAATATTCGTAGCCTTAGGCATGGCTTTCGTACTAGTAGGACTGCTAATGCTAGGCTATGAATACCTTTTCCTCTGGAAATACTATAAGCTTCTTTCAATCACGCTTCTAATTGCCATAGGAATAGCCCTAATACTATATGCCTTCCTTGAAGCTGAAAAGGAGAAAAAGAATGAACAGTCATAGAAAATCATTTTGTTATATAGTTAAGCCATAATATCCGGAAACATTAGCCTCTATTCTTATTTTCAGGAGACACACCTACTATCCGTGAAAGCTTTTAGAGTTGTATCTAAGTCGAAGAAATGAATATATTACAACGATTATTGGAAGCCTCTTCAATCCCCAACCATATAGCACAAATATATGTACCTAGATTAAGTAAATATGGAGTTTTATCTAAGGGATATTTTAGGCTTAAGAAGATTCACACCCTACGGCATTCTGCAGAACACCGAGCATGTATGGCCTAAGAATCCCAGCGGAGTTGTAAGATCACTTGATGCATTAAAATTCGGCTGGCTCGTCAACTTTAACTGGTTCATTACGCCAAAAAACGCTATATACGTTGCTAGTCTCGGCATAGGATTTAAAATCGATTCTAAGCTTCTCTACGGCCAAAAATCCTTTATCGAAAACAACGTAAAGCTGTGGTCCGACTACCATACTAAGAACTGTATCAGGCAGTGCTTTACATATAATGGACTTCATGCTTCATGTTCATTTATTCTACTCGATGGAAATACTATTGCATGTAAGATAGAAATCAAAAATCCATTAGATATAGCTAAAGACGTCGCAGTCTTCGCTGTAGCGGAGCTAAAATATCCTAACAGGAAGCTCTACCTAAATCCCAAATACCCTTACATCGAAATATATTTAGATGGATTAGACGACTACGGTAGAAGCCTACGCCTTATCCTAGGCGGCAACTTAAATCCAGATATTCTATCATCTATACGTAGACCTTCGGAAATAGGAGAACAGCTGGGAAAATACGGTATACAATGCCGGGTGGAGTCCAGAGATTATGTAGGCGGCATTGCTCTAAAACGAATAAGTATAGCCCCTAGATCCACGGCCTCCGTAATCTACGTTTTACATAGATGTAGCTTCGACGAAGAATATGAAGCTAAACTAAATAGGTTTATAAGCAGCTTTGAAGAAAAGTTGGCAGCTAAAATATCAGAGGATGCAAGCTTCTGGAGGAACTGCGCGCTAATATTTGGCGACTGGCCTTCAAGCTGGATAAACGGCTTCATATACGACGTCGAAACCCTAAGAATGATCATATATCCTCCAGTAGGAGTCTTCAAGCATAAATGGGATGTTATGCACGTAAACTGGCCTAGAAACGTTGTAGCCGAAACATCTCTCGATATGCTCATACTAGGACACGTATATCCCGACCTCGCCAAGGAGGTAATCTACGGTCTATATAGCGATGCAGTAGCTCCAAACGTTCCATGCATACATGCTGATGGAACCTACAATATGGTTGCTAGAGATGGAAGCAAATGCGGCACATCACTGGCATGGTGCCTACCCTTCTACTGCTACATCCTACTATACGAGCTAACAGGGGATATAGACTGGCTCAAAACCATATACCCCTATTGGAGGAACTTCCTAATATGGTGGCTTAAAAACAGAAC
>QMRD01000223.1 GCA_003649225.1 Thermoprotei archaeon
CTCATGAAAACGATATACCTCTCCAAGAATATAAATTCTAACTCCTGCCAGCCCTCTCAGCTTATCTGAATAACCTATACGGATTCCTAATGTAATGTCGCTTCAGATAGGACATGGCGGCTTGTTTCGCTAATACATCCATAGGAAACAAAAGTCTATAATTTTGTTTCCTTAAAATACCCTATGGAAAAAGTATTTAGAGAGGTATTTGAGGAATGGCTGGTGAGGGAGCTACAAGTAATGTTGTAGAGAATGTTTACTGCGACAGCTATTATCTTTATTGCTTCTCCATAATATGTATGAAAATTTTATAAAATTAATTCTGTAGGCTGTTAGATTGATGGGGAATAAGGCTTCTATTCGGTTCTAGGGTTATGAATGAGCTTGGATGAAAGAATTTCGGTTCTTTAACTCTAACAATGTGTTCTATGATGAATTTATCAGTTATATTAAAGATTATTTTATTTAGATTTCTTTGTATGCTTTCTCTCTTTCAGCGATAACTAATATTACTATTTCACGTTCTGCCCAATTGACTTGATATATTATCCTTAGTTTTCCTATTCTAATTCTGTAGAGGTTTTTATAGCCCTTTAGTTTAACTACATCAAACCTTCTAAAAGGTAATGGATCTCTTTTTAGTGTTTGAAAAATTTCTATGAATTTTTCTCTATATTGTGAATATTGTTTTATCGATTTTAAGGCTTTTCTCTTGATTTTAAGCCTAAAGTTTTCCATATTTCTTCCTCATCTAGAATTTCGTCGCTTAGGGCTTCTTCTATTAGCTTTTTCTCCCATTCCTCCGGCTCTTCGACTCTAACAATATATTCTATGATAAATTCAAGCATGCTTCTAATAGCCTTAACTTCTTTTAAAACAGCTTCCATACAGGGATATTAAAGCGGAGAAGTATTAAAAATTGTCGTTATCACTGCTAATTATTGAAGTGTTTTATCGATAAAAAATTAAAAATAATGAAAAGAATTAATTTTATAATCCTCTAGTATTTTTGAAGTGCTTTGGAATTCGCCTTTTTCTATATTCTGCTTCATGATAAGCTTTTACGTCCTCGGGCTCAGGTTCCTCTGTCTCAATTATCTTTTCCTCTAGAGTCACGAGCTTGGCGATTATTGCATCGAGTTTAGTATGTATTTCCTTTAGGCTCTCTAGAATTTTCTTTTCCAAAACACTGGACATCGTTTTAGTGAAGGTAAGATCGCTATATAGGTAATGTTATACTTGAGCTTGATGGATAAAAGTCTTCCTCATTTAACTTTGGGGCTATACTCTAGCTGGGTTATGGAGTTCACTTTATGGTTGACGCTGTATTTTCTGTGAATTAATGGTTTGAATTTAACGTTGTTTTTGGAATATTTTTGTTGGTTCTATATGGCATAAATGTTATTAGTCCTCTGTATCTAGTTCTTCAGCAGTGGTGGTAGTGTTTGGATAAGCCTCCATTTAAGAAGGTCCTGGTGGCTAATAGAGGGGAAATCGCTGTTAGAATAATTAGGACTCTTAAGGATCTATCCATTAAATCCGTTGCTGTGTATTCGGACGCTGATAGGAGGGCTCTCCACGTCCTGCTGGCGGATGAAAGCTATTATATTGGCTCCTCAACGCCGAGCGAAAGCTACCTGAATATTGAGAGGATAATAGATGTAGCTAAGCGATCGAATGCTGAGGCGATTCATCCAGGATACGGATTTCTATCACAGAATCCGTTATTTGCTGAGAGATGTGAGGAGGAGGGCATAGTCTTTATTGGACCTGGAAGTGATGTTCAGAAGCTTACTGGAGATAAGGTTGCGGCAAGGAATACGGCTATTGATAGCGGGGTTCCGGTGGTTCCCGGAACTAGGGAGGCCCTTACGAGCGAGGAGGAGGTTCTGGATTTTGCGGAGAAGATTGGTTATCCTGTGATATTGAAGCCAGCGTTAGGCGGCGGAGGCATTGGAATGAAGGTATGCTATAGTGAGGAAGAGCTCCTGAATAACTTTAGGTATAGCAGGAAGCTGGCCGAGTCAGCTTTCGGTAAATCCGAAATATATCTGGAGAAGTATTTCCCTAAGGCTAGACACATCGAGGTACAGATACTGGCTGATAAACACGGCAACGTCATTCATCTATTTGAGAGGGAGTGTAGCATACAGAGGAGGTTTCAGAAGGTTATAGAGGAGACACCATCCCCTGCGTTAAGCGAGGATGAGAGGAAGAGGGTTACTGAGCTCGCCGTCAAGATGGCTAGAGCAGTTAAATACGTGAATGCTGGCACCGTGGAGTTCATATTTGACCCTGATAGCAGGAACTTCTACTTCCTAGAAGTCAACTCCAGAATTCAGGTTGAGCATCCAATAACCGAGATGGTTACGGGAGTGAATATCGTCGAGGAGCAGCTGTACATTGCTGCTGGATACGAGCTGAGGTACAGTCAAAACGAGATACTTAGGAGAGGCTGCTCAATTGAGGCTAGGATTAACGCGGAGGATCCATATTCTAACTTTACTCCATCGCCAGGGCTAATTCAGGAATATCGTGAGCCAAGCGGGTTCGGAGTTAGGGTTGATAGCGGCGTGTATGCCGGCTACAGCGTCCCCCCATATTATGATCCACTGATAGCCAAGCTTATAGTATGGGCGGGCAATAGGAGGAAGGCTATTAAAAGGCTGATGAACGCACTTAAGGAGTACGTTATAGGCGGAATTAAGACAAACATTCCGCTACATTTAACAGTTCTAAATCATCCAATGTTTATTA
>QMRD01000224.1 GCA_003649225.1 Thermoprotei archaeon
GGAAAAATGGGATTACCTACACCAAAAATAGTTTTAAAAAATGTAATTTGGCCTAATGCTGCTAGCAGCGGGGTAGCTCATCACTTCTCCACTTTACTAGTTACATCGGGGCTTTTAACGAGATTATCGAAACCGGAGATTGAGGCCGTGATAGCTCATGAGGCTAGCCATGTTAAACATCATGACCTGCTGTTAATATGTGCTTTAAGCCTAATCGAATACTTCCTAAGGCTATACATCCTGCTATACTTAAGGCCGTTTGCGCCTCCGATGGACTGGGCGTACTTAATAGCATCGCTAACCACCTTATTCTTCGTTGCAAAGTTTATAGAGGCTCGAGCTGATCTTGAAGCTATACTAGCTACCAGAGACCCCCTAAGTTTATCGTCTGCATTAAATAAAATAGACTTCATGCGCGTTATAAAGGAAGAGAATAGCACGTATAAGCTGGTTAGATGGCTCTCTTGGAATCCCCATCCACCCACATCCTCTCGAATTAAGTATATAAATGAATACGGTAGTGTAATGAAAACTCCGTGGCGATATGCTATCACACTATGCCTTAAAGATTTCGTCGCTACCGTAAGGCGTGTAGTTCTTAGCTACTAATATAGTTAAAACTCCGTGAAGCAGTTATACATTCGTCTGCACGCGGCGGCCAATAAGATAACATGTTAATGCTACGCTGCTATAAAATGGGTTCTAATAATTGCATGTAGGTGATACACTGCTTATACCAGCTACATATAATTACAAAAGGATGCATATAGTGCAATATTATCTAAATGATATCTTTTAGCAGGATCATGAAGTAATATTTAAGCCTCTCTCTAGATGGTTTTCGGGTTAGAGCATGTACTTAAAGTTCAGGAAAATTATTGGTAGGATAAATAGACTGCTTTATAGTGATAGTATTCCAAGCGAATATAAAAGTGAGCTATTAGAGATTAAGCGACTGGTCCTCGAGTTAGAAGAAGATTTTGTATATATACGCTCCCGTATAGCTGAGATAAATGACTCTGCTAGATCAGCACTCGATAAAATATATGGAAATAACGTGGATAATGAAAGCGGGCTGGAGTCTATATCAACGCTGAATATGGAGTCGAGCGATTTCATAGAGAGAGCTAAGGCTATTCTCTCTGGCTTCTAAATCTTCACTATGTCTATGTAACTATATCTTTCCTTGAGGATATTTATTATTCTCCTTCTATCAGTCCCCCGTATACCTTTCCAGTCTATTACTGCGTACTTAACATCTTCAAAGGTCTTTTTGATAGCCATGTTTAGCTCATAGTCGCCTATATGGCTAGTAACATACTTGGGAATTATATGGCCAACGGGTATGTTTTCCTCTAGGACAAACTTTGTGATCTTCGGCGCATAATGAGGACCTCCTATTCCTATTGCAGCCACATCCCCCATATCGGCCTTAAAAACGCAGTCTAACGCATTGACTATGGCTTCTGCGGCCGTTTTATTCGTCCACTCCTTTATACTACTACCTATTTCAACAAACATCGTCGGAACCTCCTCGATGTATGGGCCATGGTGCGTTGCTTCAAGCGAGCATTTCCAGTCATCTAGTTTAAGCTTGCTCCTTTCTCTGTATAATGCCTTTATGAAAACACTGAGCATTTTAGCTGGCGCTATACATACATCCTTTGGTCTTCCTCCATATGGAGCAGTATTTAGCCAGTTTCCGGGCACGTGAGCGGTAAGCGTAGGCAGTGCCTCCTCCGATTTATGGCGGCTTAAAAATATGAACAATTTTCCATTCACTCTTTTGTTAAGCTCTTCAGCATATATGAGATCGCTGGATATAGTTATTATCTCTATAAGCTTATTGTATGTTCTAAAGTGATAAACGGTAAAGCCGTTGATCTTCCTATCAGTTAGCCTTTCTGGATTGTACTTTTTTATCAGTAAATCCCGTATGTTAATGCTGGCTGGATCTTTAATCGAGGAAATCAGAACTATATCGGGCTTCACGTAGAGGAGTAAGTATTTACAAAAGATAAATATTTCTATGTGGTGTAAATATAATCGTATAAGCCCCCGATGATGTCGGGCCCAAGCTATGATTAAATGATTGAAATTCCTCCTTGAGGGACTGTAAAGGTGATATCATGCCTAAAAAGAAAAGTAGGGCGAAGAAAAGGAAAAAGGTTGTAGAAAAAAGGGTTATTACATTAGTGCCTGGGTTGATTCTATCAATAGTAGTCTTTGTTGTTGGTATTATTGTTGCTATGTTTATTCCGAGCATGCGAGGGAACAGCATATCCAGTCTAATGCTAGCGAACGAAACTGCTAGTACGACAACTATGAGTGATATAGTTTGTGGGTTAACTATGTTTATACTTATAACTGAAGGAGCTCTCTTAGCGTCGGTAGTGCTTCTGATAACGTTCTCATCAGACTATATAGTCAAGAAGACTTATAGAAGAATTACGAAATTTTTAGAGGCTTCTCGTGTAGCTCTTCCTCCAACTGAACTCGCTCCAGCTAGGGTTGCTCCAACTGAAACGGCAGCTCCTCCAGCGCTTTCAACTAGACAAGTACCTCAGGTTCGTCAGTTACCAGCTACAACGGTTAGTACGTCTGCTATAGCTAAACTTCCGGAGAAAGCTACTATAGCTACAAAGAAACGTTGCCCCTATTGCGGCGGTGACCTTCCATTAGGAGACATTCACATATTCTGTCCTCATTGTGGTAGAAAGCTTAAGTAGCTAATGCCTCCTAGCTATTTTTAATAA
>QMRD01000225.1 GCA_003649225.1 Thermoprotei archaeon
AGGAACGGTAAGCTATATGCTATTGAGAATACTAGACCCACATTTATCCTAACTTTCTCCCTAGGCTTTATGAGCTTAGGAATCTCTAGGAATGCCCGCTTAAATATCCCGAATAGGATGAAGACTAACAGAAGAGTTAGCATGAAAGGTATTATCCAGAAGAATATATCGAGAATCGGTAGTCTAGGTAGGCTACCTGCCTTCTCCAGCAACCCTATGGTTAGATACATTGCTGAAAAAATAGAGTTTATGGAGAGGACTATAACGGATGTAAATATTCTAAATCTGTAAGCTATTATCTTAACCGCTAGCCTCCCTAAGCTCCTATAATCCTCGAGAACTTTCTCAACCTTCTCCAAGCTCCTCACCTTTCAAGGTATTTTGTAACCCTCCGCCTATATAGTATCGACGACAACGTAAGGGCTACGACAGTTACTACAGTTGCTGTTACTGCTGGAACAAGTATAGCCGTTAACGGGCGCTTATAGAGGGCTATATCCACGGTAGAGTATAGGAGCATCGAGAGGGGATGAATCTCCGAGATTACCCTAGCAAACTCCGGTAGCATAAATCTTGGCAGCCAGAAGCCTCCGAGCATCATCGAGGGCCACACTATGAGGTTAGCTACCACGCTGGCAGCCTCAGTCGATCTAACAAGTAGCCCCACCAGTAGACCTATGGATATCGACAAGATAGCTCCAATCAGGACGAGCAATACTACTACTGGGAACTCTGGGCTTAGAGGCGTTATTGTAAACTTTGCTCCAAGCACTAGAATACCCCATGCAAGACATACCATCGTAGGCACCGTCAATGATGCTATCCAGGATATAAGTAGGCCGACGAATATCTCCATTGGGGAAACCCTAGTAGAGAATATCCTCTCCAGATACCTCTTCTCAAACATCCTTGATGTGGAGGACGCTCCGCCCAGTATTCCGCTGAACATGTACTGCATAAATATAACTGATACTGTCATCCAGCCTATAACGTAAGGCCTTATATCTCCTTCCTCAGCACCCTTAGGCCTAACTCTAACGACCTCCACCTTAGTATTATTCCACATAACCTCCTTAACGACCCTTAGAATCCCTATGGATTCCGCCAGCCTCGGCTCAACACGTATTATCTTACTGCTGTTTGAAATTATCGGCGTTACAGCGTAGTCAACAACTCCGTGAATGAGGTACATCCCCGTCTGATGAAGGAAGTTCACTATAAGCATCTCATTCATCTGCTCCTCCACGATATTGGGCGTCCCCGTTAAAACATATACCTTAGCCACTACGGTAAAATCACGCATTTCATCAACTGCATCCTCTGGAAGATAAAGCACAACATCGCAGCTCCCGTTCCTAAGCATTTCAACCGCTACATCAAGAGCTACGTTAGCAACCTCGGCTATAAAGACCTTCTGACCATTAAACTCCGTTAAATTCATGTACTTCACGTACTCTTTAGCAAGCTCTATAAGATCACTAGTCTGTCTAGCTGGTACGACCATTACACTAACAGTCTTTACTGTAGCCTGTTCTCCAACGGGTTTGGGAGCGAAGAGAAACACTATAAACGTCAAAAGTAGCAGCGGGAACATAACGCTCCAAAACAATACCGTCTTATCCCTAAAGCTCATCTTAAGATAGGATACAACCATACGATAGATAGTCCTACCCCTCACTTCAACATCACCCCCGTTAGCAGGAAGTATACATCACCTAGGGAGATTCTACGGGCCTCAAGACGTAAAATCCTAGATTTCACATTCCGAAGATCCTCCTCAAGCCTCTCAACAAGCTTAGCATCATTAGTCAATATCCTATACGTGTAGCCGACACGAAGCACCCTAGAGCCATCGTAGCTTTCAACAACCCTCCTAGCATCCTCACTAGGCTCACTTGCAAACTCAACCTCAACGGCAAATTTATAGCCAACCTTCTCCTTTAAAGCCTCCACCTCATCAACCTCCCTTATACGCCCCCTATACATTATAACGACCCTATCCGCCAGCACCTCAGCATCCTCAAAGAGGTGCGTAGCCAAAATGATCGTCCGATCCTCCTCCCTAAGCTTCAATATCGTATCCCAAAGCCCCCTACGAGCATTCGGATCAAGACCAGCCGTAGGCTCATCCATAACAAAAACCTTAGGGTCGTGGCTAAGCGCCACAACAATATTCGTCTTCCTAATCATACCGCCCGAGTAGGTCTTCAGCTTCTTCTTATAGAACCATTCACCCAAATCAAAAATATCCTTAAACCTCTCAAGCCTCTCTAGGGCGGTCCTATCGTCAACACCCTCCAGAGCAGCATAGTAAAGGTAGTTCTCAAACCCCGTAAGATTCTCATAGAGATAGTGCTCCTGAGGCACGTAACCTATCAACCCCTTAACATCGAGGTCGTTGTACGGCTCCCTACCATACACAAGCACCCTACCCCTATTCGGCCTCAAAACACCCACAATACACCTCATTAAAGTAGTCTTCCCAGAGCCGTTAGGACCAAGCAAAACGAGGATCTCCCCCTCCCTAATCTCCAAGCTAACATTATCCAGCGTCCTCTCATCCCCAAAATACTTAGTAACCCCATCAACTACAACAGCCGTCTTCATAAGCATCCCGAATAATATATTCCAAAGAAATATTTAAAATATATAGAAACTCTTAAAAAAAGAGTTCCAGCCAAAACCAGAGATAAACCTCAAGATAACGGACACAGAAAACTATACTACTTAACCTGTACAAAAATAACTAAAC
>QMRD01000226.1 GCA_003649225.1 Thermoprotei archaeon
CTGCCTAAAGCATAGCTGGACAGCACCCTTTCCCATTTCTCCCATAGCTCCGGGTGAAGCTTCCTAACAGCCTCGAACTCCGCCACCTCACAGGCCGGACAGAGGAAACAGCCAAGCCTATCGAAGCCTGCCTCGTATAGGGGATTCACGGTAGCGCGATTCAGGAACAGGTAAAGCCATACGTCTAGTGCTGTCCAGTCGTTAATGGGGGATGCTGAAAGCAGCGATGGAATCCACCTATTCCTCCACACCCTTGGGGATCTAAACCTAGCAAACGACTCGTATCGCCGCTGACCAACTATACTCAACACTTTACTTAAGCCATATTTTTCACGGAAAGCCCTTATAATTGGCGCGAGTTTAACTATTTTACAGCACCACCTATAATCCCTAGCCGGAGGACCAAAAACCTCTAGACCAGCCCAGAATCTATCGCCTGCATCGGCAGATATCAGCTCGACGCCTGTCCTCTCAGCAAACATACTAACGTACTCAACCGTTTCAGGCATCTCTATTCCAGTATCGTTGAAGAGTATGGGAACACCACCTAAAGCTTTCTCGGTAATCAGATATGAGGCTAAGCTGTCTTTTCCTCCGGAGAAGGATACATAAATTCCTTCGAATCCCTTTCTCGATAGATCCTTTATAAAGTCGATTGCTTCTCTTTCAAGCCAGTTTATGTAATCCCTATTACATCTAACCGCCTCATCCCACGTACTCGCACGACTTGAAAGATTATAGCTCCTCCGCCTCCACGACTTAATGACCTTTATTCTAGAGCCAGGTAATCTCTCCCCCAATGCATAGAACTTACCGTTTATGGTCTTCAATGCAACGTAAACTCCTTTTCTCTCAGGCAAATGCGATTTGACGATGTTGCCCTTATGCACTATAAAACCCCTAGCAAGCTTAGGTAGATCTACTAAAGCATAGTACCCTATCTCCTCCTCAATCATCCTATGGACTCCCGCATACATCGGCTTAAATCTCCACCTAAACAGCTTCAGATCAAAGAATACGTGGGCGACTATATAGCCTGAAACAATAACTTCATCCCCAGCATCAGGATAAGGTATCTTATTCAATAAAACAACCTGATCCCTAGGAACGAGAAAATCATATTCCTCGTTAAATAGCTCACGTGCAGCATACCATATCCTCTCAAGATCGGCTCTAAAGGCAGGCCTTAAGTCAGAGGGAGGAGTAGACCTAACCACAAACCCCCTACTGCCACAGGATTCACAGAACCCACTCAGAAGGGGGACATTACAGCTAGGACACCAGTATACTCTCTTACCTTCTCGCAATATCTTCTCAAGCATATCGGAGCACTTAGAGGCTCAAGCTATAGCTAGCAACTATCCTGTATTTATCGCCCTCAGCCCTATATAAACATACTTTATCAACAACAGCCTCGTCACGGATATTCTTAAATTGCTTAACAACCCTGCTAACATACCTATGTATGCTTAGGTCAGGTTTAATGGGAAGCCTAGCTAACGAGACATGGGGGCGAAAATCAGCATACTTATCCTTAGTTTTAATGCCATATTTACTCATATATTCAATTATAGCCTTCCTTAATTCAGATAATTTTTCTACACCTCTAACTACGGGGGCAACAAGATATCTGGGGGAGGAGGCCGAGGGGAAAGGTATCACGCCCTTAAAGTATAGTTTAAAAGCCTTGAGGGAGCCTATTGCTGGAGATAAGTCTATGAGGGCAACGTTTTTCCTTACGGCGCCCAGATATACTATGGTTAAATGTCTTTTCTCGATAGGTATAGCATCGTAATATTCAAATCTTAACTTCCCATAAGCTTCGAGACGTATAGGCAAGGCATAGAAGTATGTCAAAACACCACCTGTCTGCCTAACTTTTAAATATATATTTAATGAGATATATAACATGAAAGCCGTTATAATGGCTGGCGGCGAGGGGACTAGGCTTAGGCCCTTAACTTCTTATAGGCCTAAGCCTATGGTCCCCCTAGTTAATACACCTATTCTAGAGCATGTAATAAGGCTATTGAAGAGTCACAACATTAGGGATATAGTGCTGACCCTCCACTATCTCCCACAAACGATAATGGAGTACTTCTCTGATGGGTCAAGATTCGGCGTTAAGTTGAATTACAAGATTGAGGAAAAGCCCCTGGGAACTGCAGGTGGAGTTAGGAACTGCTATGATCTTCTTGATGAGAGGTTCATAGTTATAAGTGGCGATGTGTTTACAAACGTAAATATAAGCGAGATAGTGAAGTTTCACGTTAAGAGGGGGGCGTTAATAACCATAGCGTTTACGCGTTCTGATAATCCAACAGAGTATGGTATCGCGTTGCTCGACGACGAGGGGAGGGTAACCAGATACCTTGAGAAGCCGAGCTGGGGCGAGGTGTTCAGCGACCTAATAAACATGGGCATCTACGTCATAGAGCCTGAGCTACTTGAATATATTCCACGCAACACAACCTTCGACTTCAGTAGAGATCTCTTCCCCCTACTTATAAGGAGGAATGAGGCAGTATACGGCTGGGTTACTGAGGACGTATATTGGAGCGACATAGGGACGCATACGGAGTACCTTAAGACGCATAGAGATATCCTATCGGGTGTGGTTAAGGCCTACATACCCTCAAGAAGGAAGGATGACATATGGATTGGAAACAACGTTAAGGTAGAGGAAGGAGTTGAAATAGAGCCACCCGTAGTAATCGGAGATAACGTGAGGATAAAGAGCGGGGCGA
>QMRD01000227.1 GCA_003649225.1 Thermoprotei archaeon
CTTGTACTAGCCTCAGGAATACTAGGAAATACGTGGAGCATACTTAAAAGAGTAGCCGATGAAGGTGTAGGCGCCGTAACAACGAAGAGCATAACTTTAGAGCCTAAAAAAGGCTATTCAAACCCTGTAATAGTAGTATTAAAATATGGAATTATAAACGCGATGGGCCTACCGAATCCCGGTATTAACTATTTCATTGAAGAGCTTAAGCAACATATCAATGAAATAAAGGCACCAATAATAGTAAGTCTTGCTGGAAGTACGGTTAAAGAGTTTGAAAAGCTTATCGAGAAGGTTTCAGAGATAAAGATATCCGCTATTGAACTTAATCTCTCTTGCCCCCACTATTCTGGCTATGGGATCGAGGTACTTTCCGATAGAAAGCTAGTCTCCCAAATAGTTGATGCCGTTTGTTCGATAACATCTACACCAATATTAGTGAAGGTATCAGCTCATCATCCAAATATTCTCGATATAGTCAACCTAGTTCTAAAACACGGTGCTAGGGGAATAGTAGCTATTAACACTATGAAAGCTATGGCAATAGATGTCTATGCTAAGAAACCAATTCTTTCAAATGTTTTCGGCGGATTATCGGGGCCTGCAATTCATCCGATAGCCGTTAGGGTGGTATATGAAATCTATAGGGAACATCCTGAAGTAGATATAGTTGGAGTAGGAGGAGTGGAAAGTTGGATAGATGCTGTGGAATTCCTTTTAGCTGGGGCACGGGCCATAGGAATAGGAACAGTCATAGCTAGCAGGGGTTTTTCAGCAATAAAAGAGATTAAGAGGGGAATAGTTCAATATCTTCGCTCTGAAGGTTACAGTAGCGTGAAGGAGATAATAGGTTTAGCACATTCTTAAAGGATTACTTTTAATAGCTCTTGTTATTTTAATATAGGCTTGGAAAGTATGCCGATTTTCCTCGATCTATATGTGTCCAGGCTTAGAGAAAAGAGGGATGAATTCAAAAAAATCATTGAATCAGCTTTAGAGTCCCCCTTAGATGAAAAGTATAGTAAATGGCTTAGAAAGCTCTGGAATCCGCTTCCTCTCAAGAGAAGACAGCCAGTAGAAGTATTTGCGGTTGATAGTAGCGGAGCTACAAGAGAGCTTTATAATGGAGCAATAATCCACATATGCAGAGCTTTAGGCCTTTCAAATAGGGGCAAGGAGGAAAGGGATCTAGACATAGAGATGTTCTATTACTGTGGTAATGATAGAGAGCTTAACTCCTATCTCGGTATGAGAAGAGAATTCCTAGAATTTAACGTAGCCTATAATTACGTAAAAAACGTTGAGCCAAACGATGAGAGGAAGCTAATTCTGATAGATGGAAGCTTGTATGGAAGACTAATGCATATACCCAAGGATGCACCCGTAAGCCACAATAGGGATTTTATGATAAAATACATGGAACTCTACCATAATTTAATGTGTGAGTGTCTTAGGAGGGATGTATGGATAATAGGCGTTAGTAAGGATTCAAGGGCTAATTTCCTAAGAGAATATATACTGTGTAGAATCATTGATGAGATATTATCTTCTCTAGATGATGATCTCAAGGCTAGAGTTAATGAATTTCTTAGTTTAAGCAGGAGAAAAACTCCTATAGAAGTTCCTCCAGATATAGCCTTAGCTATAGGAGATGAATCATGTAAAAACATTAAGTGGATTTTGAATGAATTAATCAATCCAAAGCCGGATTACCAGCTATTATTAGCTTATTTAGAGAACAGTGGATATACTAGTCCAATTATCGTTAGAGGAAGAAGACACGGTACCGTTTTTTCGCATAAAATAGACCTAGAGAAGTATGTAGATGTAAACTTTGAGAAAAGCATAATGTTAAATTATGATGTTAGAGAAAAGGCTCTAGATATCCTAAGAAAAATGACTAATTTTCCAGCAATAATATCATATTATATAATATTTGAAAAAGGCGATATTCCGCTGAGAATAGATGTTCCAGCATGGGTTTTAGGATTAGACAAGTCTATTTCGGATGTAGAGCAGAGTGAAGTGATAGAATCTAAGGAGACAATAGAGGTAATTCGGGAAATAACGTCAATCCTAATGCTGCTATACTCTGGGAAAAGACATTATAATGTACTACTGGAAAGAGTAGATGAGAAGGTTAGACTTAGAACGAAAGTAGTAGATGAAATATACGAGAAAATACTGGAAAAGGAGCTTGGCACAGTAGTATTACATTCGAGGGGATACAGACGTGTTAAATACCCGTAACTTAATAGAAGTTGGAAGAATAGTTGGAGAAGCCTCCTCCGCGGAATTTGTCTTTATATCAGATAAGGAACGCTACCCTCCTAAGTACGAGTATCTGCTAGTTATGTCTAAAGAGTATATTGCTGGTAGACTTAAAGAGGTTCCAGTTCTGGCGCAAGTACAGAAGATAGTTTCGCGTAGCCTAGTTTTATCAGAAAACCTGGATATAGAGACAATAGAGAGGATCAGAAGGGCTGGGATAGATGAAGTGAATATTGTAGGATTTGCGAAGATCTTAGGATACATCGATAGAGAATCCAAGGGTGTATTAATGCCGAGAAGGGCCGTAGTTCCCGGCAACCCAGTATATCTAGCTCCATCCGACCTTTTAGAGGAATTCTTCTCATATGATGAGGAGGAGGGGCTCTATATAGGAAACCTACTGATGCGTCCAGATGTTAAAGTATACATATCCTTAAATGGTCTACGTAGACATTTAGCTATTCTTGCTCAAAC
>QMRD01000228.1 GCA_003649225.1 Thermoprotei archaeon
ATATATTGCTGTGTAGTTCATGTAGTAAGGTAATTCAAAGAAAATATTTGTTGCAATACCTCCCAATAAGTTGATTCTTTGGAGATACCTGGCCGCATCTATTATACCCGTCTCTTCTACGGGCGTATTCTCAGGGAATAAATGTCTATAGAGTATGCAGTTTACGCCATGTAATGACGATAAAAGTAATACTGTTAATATAGTGCAGTAAATTATGTTTAATGGATACCTTCTAAATAGCACTATTTTCACTCTGTGTAGATACGAGTATAGTATTATGAGTAGTAAGGTTATTGTCGCAAGAGTCTTGGATATTATAATACAGTCCCTAGAGATGCCTTGTATAATAAAAGTATTTTCCGACTCTACTTTATATGGTAGCACTAGAAATGCAAGCGGCAGAAGAGCATATACATATTTGTTTTTCACGGGATTTAACATTATTGATGCAAACATCATGAGTATGGGGTATACTGGGAAAACCATTCTTGCTTCTCCTATTGTAAACATTGTCGAGAAGTACCAGATATACATTCCAGTTAGGAAGACTATAAATAGTTTCTCCTTATCTAACCTAATGATAAACCTCAGGAAGCCAGATAGAATCAATAGTCCTACTGCATGCGAATAATAGTATGGGAATACGAATGTTCCGTGGGCTTTACCCCAATCTTCAAATAGGAAGTGATGCCATTCGTCTAGAGAGTAGGTGAATGGTTCGAGAAACTGCATTAGCATTGACTTGCTCCATTCGGGAGTTGATGCTGGAGCCTCTACTGGCTCCCTCGGGGTAACGATAACTGCTAAATATAGCTCGCTCAGCACTATCAGCGGCACGATGAAAAACAGTATGTTTTTAATTAAGTATTTTCTGTAGGATTTAATTAGGGAGTAGTATATTAATGGAGGTATTGCTAGTACCAAGCTTATTTTTGTGAAGAATGCGAGGGTGTAGAATATAAAGAAAAGCAGTAGAGATTTCTTGTCTAAGTTTTCATTAAATATCCTTAGTAGGAAGTATAGCGTAACTATGAAGTAGAAAGTGTATGTTATATCTGTTAACACCTTTCTACTATGCCATATCATTATTGGATTAACGCCTATTAGTAGGCTGGCTATTACTGGACTGCCATAACCTAGCTGTGATATTAGAATATATGTGGCCGGTATAATCATTGAATGCACTAGGGTTGAGTATATTTGGCTAGGGTAGAAGGATAGGTCGTTATATGAAAAAATATATACGTTAATTAAGTGGTATGCTGGTCTAATTATACGGCTAGGCGGCATTATAGGGTAATTGGTCATACAAAGTATGTTATCGAGCATCATATTCCTTGCAACGTAAACGTATTGGTATTCGTCAGGCATATGAACTATGTTTACGTTAAGGGTTAGGGTATTTATGGTAAATACTGTGATGGAGTATAGTATTACCATTATTTCCTTTTTGCTTAATTCAGGTATGTTAATATTCCTATTTAAGAGTATTAGCGATAGTATGGCTGAGATTACCGATACAAGAGGTACTGTTAATTGAAATAGCTTCAGAAAACTTAGGATAAGTACTATGACTTCAATTACGAGTACTCCTAATGCATATGATAAGACATACGATTCAATGAAAGTTGAGATGTTAACTTTTTTAGATAAAAGTAAGGCTGTAGGGAAGCCTATAATGAAGAAGCCGAGTAGCAGGAGTAGTGTCTTTATGGGAGTATATGGTATTATAGGCGAAAGTGCATACGTGATAATTAGGAGGAGTAGCGGTATTACGCTATTTCTTTTCATTAAGAATCACCTTTAACTCGTATAATGCTATATTTTTCCAGCTGTATTTTCTTGACAATAATTTTGAGTTACTTAAAATTTTCCTAGCCATTTCTCTATGATCTCTAATAATCTCTGTTAGATATTCGGCTAGTTCCTCAGGCGATATGTCATCTATGTAAATAAGCATATCACCATATAAGGCCTCTAATATAGGTAGCCTCCTAGCTATAACTGGTATTCCCATAGCTAATGCTTCCAATATTACTGTTGAAAATGATTCGCTTCTGCTTAAATTTATTAAAAACCTACTTTTGCTAATAACATCATATTTTCTAAACCCATATAGAGGTCCTGTTAAGTAAATGTTTTTCACTTCGCCCCTTTCTATCATTTCTCTGATAGAATTATATAGCTCGCCCCTGCCTATAAGTATAAGCCGCATTTTTAGATCTCTTTTTTCGGATATTCTCCATGCTTTAAGCAATACCTCAATATCTTTAGTTTTATCTAGCCGTCCGATATAGCAGAAATCCCATATTTTTCTCGGCGGCTTAGATACTTTGACTTCTTCAACACCGTTCCATGTAATATAGGATTTTTCACCTACAAATTTTCTAATTAATGGATTTATGACGAATATTTTATCTGAACATACTTTGCCTATTGAAAGTCCGAGAAACTGGGTGATATATGCTATGAGGCTTCTAAGGAAATCCACCAATCCATACTGGAGCCTAATGTTTATAATGGAATGAACATAAAAGATTAACTTTGCCCCCCTAATTAATCTATAGAGTATAGCTGGTATAATATCGTAGAGGTGGTTTGTTGTTGATACTACATAGTCTGCCTTAAAATCATGTTTAAGCATTAACTTTAACGACAATAGTATCCTGGATATATATCTAAAATATAGCATCGGTGGTTCTCCGTATCCACGCAGTACATCACGATATGGG
>QMRD01000229.1 GCA_003649225.1 Thermoprotei archaeon
GCTTATTATTAGAGCAAGAACGAATCCAGAGCTTTTCTTAAGCGAATTCTTAGCTAAGGCTTTTTTTATTTGTCTATCTCCGAAGAGGGAAAGCAGAAATTCTACGTAAAAATTTTTAGCTATATTTTTACCTCTTTGAAAAGCCCTAATAGTTCTTAGCGCTGAAAGCAGTAAAATCTCTTCACATGAAACGGCTTTTGAGTTTAGCAGAACAAGAATTGTATCCCTACTATCAATTAATATTTTTCTCTCAATAATAACTGGAATCTCATCAGCAGGGAAGGTATTAACTGGAATAAATACATAGGATAAAAAATATTCTTCGACGCCCTCCAAAGTTACTTTAAATACCTTAGCTAACATTTTTCATCATTATTTATCTCGACTTAGATATACCCATTACTTCAGACAGAAGCTCTATTAATAGTCTTATCTCCCTTATGCCGATGTATCCCATATTCCCCACTCTAACTATTTTTTCCGATAGTGGACCCATACCCCTAGCTAAGTAAACGTTATATTTTGACGCCATGATATCAACTACATAGCTAGGCTTAATGCCTTTAGGTGGAGCAAAACTTATGATAGTATTTGATCGAAAATCTTTCTCCACAAATGGCTCGGCACCCATTTTATGGAGCTCTTCATAAATAATGTTTGCCCGCTTTTCATGATTTCTGATCCATTCGCTATATCCAATGTCCATTATCGTCTTTATACTTTCGTTTAAAGCATAAAGAAGAGATATGGCGGGAGTGAACGGTGTCTCATTCTTACGATCAAATTGCCTGTATTTTTCTAGGTCAAAATAGTAGGCTCTTTTCTTGGTGGATTTTATGACATTCCATGCATCATTGCTTACGGAAATAAACGCAAGTCCTGGTGGAGACGCTAAACATTTCTGTGAAGCCGCTACCAACACATCTATTTTCCATTCATCAACCAGAAGTTTATCGCCACCAAATATTGATATAGCATCAACCAATACGAGAATGCCTTCATTCTTGGAGTATTCCGCTATTTTTGGCAGATCCCTAACGGTTACTCCGGGGGATGTATCGTTATAAACTATGGCTATAGCCTTTAGATCATCATTTTTTTCTATAGCCTCTTTAACATCCTCGTACGTAGGACCCTTTCCATACTCATACCTTAAAGGAATAGGAGTACCACCGAAAATTCTTATTATTTCACATAATCTTTCGCTAAATGCTCCGAATACAGGTACTAGAATCTTGTCGCCTTCGTTAACAATGTTGACGATCATTGCTTCAACAGCACCCGTACCTGAAGACGTCAGAATAAAGACGTCATTTTCCGTGTACATTAGATCCTTTAGGAGATCGACAGTTTCTCTATATATGCTTCTAAAATGTTTAGTTCTATGTCCTACTAGCGGTTTTGCCTGTGCTATTCTAACATTATGGGGAACATATGTCGGTCCTGGGAGAAAAAGTAATGGATCCATTATCATTCTTTCACCAAGCCATGAATAAGGTTTACTCTCTTATAACGATATTTGTAAGCCTGTAAATAGATACTATTAGATCTGGAACATCCAAATAAAATCGTTTTCACAATCGCTAATTCTAGCGAAGGGTTAATATTCGTGACTCTATAATTATAAAAACGGGTCCGTGGGGAAAAGCCCCGGGGGGCTAGGCCTCCCCTCCACCGCAAACGGTCTTATGGCGGGGGGCGTTAACCCCAGGGAAGGCCCTTACCACCTAGGGGTGATCCGGGGCCTCTGTATCAATGACCTCCAGTCCCGTGGGGTTGCCATGGGGTGATAGGCCTTTCGTAGGAAAGGCCGAATCACCTAACAGTCCGAACCGGTTTAGGCCCGGGAGGGAGCGGACCTAAGGACTGGTGGCAACGTTCACGGGGAAGCTGGAGCGAGATGCATGCTCCGGTAACCCTTAGGTGAGGGGTCGACCCTGAGGGGAGGCCCACGGACCCCTTTTTATTTATGTTTAAGTAGTCTTGATAGCTAAGGTAGTATAGCTATTAACGTTTTTACATAGGATAATAGCACGCCTAATGTTTTCCTAGGGGATGCAATGTTAAATTAGTGAAAGGTCTTAACCAATATGGTCTTGTATAACAATAAATTTTAATACTTTCCATTGATTAATTATTAGTGAGCCGGGGTGGCCTAGACATTAGGATAACCTAACTAGAGTGGTAGGGCGAGGGGTTGCTAACCCCTTGGGCCTAAACGGCCCTCGTGGGTTCAAGTCCCACCCCCGGCGCCACTAACTAGATCTTATAGCCCTCTCTTTAACATAACGTCCCCGCGATCTTATTTCCCTAACTTTCTCAAAAACTGTTCTTGCCTTATCACCCATGATCCTGGTGTACCCCTTCATGAAATTATCTAAGATTAGCTTCCTTTTATCATAATGCGTACTCTCTATGGCCCGCATAAATAAGTGTATGTCAACACCCATATCTTCAATATCGTTAGAATATGCGCTTAAGCCAAAATCTATTAAATATATTTGGTTGTTGTCAGTAATTATTACGTTCGACGTTGTTAGATCACCATGGACTATACCATTGCTATGCAGTATGCCCACGTATATGCCAAGGCTATGAGCTATTCTGGCTATCTCATTATCGGTGAGTTCATTCATTTTATCCTTAAGCTTAGATCCTTTAATGAACTCCATCCAGATAACTGATCGATCTACATCTACATCAATTATTGCTGGTGCAGGAA
>QMRD01000230.1 GCA_003649225.1 Thermoprotei archaeon
ATCCTGTAGTGCGATGAGCTCCATATACCTGTTTAATTTCCTTAATGCATAGATATGTAGAAAGTATGCCTGAAAGCTATCGCTATGAACTAGCGGATTCTCCCTAACAGTTCTAACCGGATAGACCCCTATCCTCCTGATGTTCTCCAGCATACCGCCGTAGAGCTTAGCTAAAATCCGATATCCAGCGCAGATTCCGAGCACCTTACCATCATATCCGGTTAATTTCCTAAAGTTGTCGACATAGTTCAGGTAGTCGGAATCCATTAGCGCTGTGCCGCAGATTATTACTCCAGAATACCCGCTGAATCTAAGTTTCTCATAGTATCTCCTTATCTCATAGCTAATCCCGAGTTTTTCCATAATCGACGTAATTGGCTTAACGAACTCCTCCTCGCTGAAGCGGTGCCTACAGCACGAAACAACTAGAATCATTTCTCAATCAACTCCGCCCTCCTAACTATTAGGGTGGCATCATAGTCCTCTCCAACTACATCGTAGTCCAGAATCTTTATTCTCCTCCTAAACAGCGGCATATCCAGCACAAGCGTCTCATACTCACCGCCTTCACCCGATGGATTCACAAAACGTCTAATACGCTCGAAAAACTCTATAATGTCGTGGTCAAGCCTCCTGCCAAGCAAGGATTTCCTCAAGGGATATCCCGCCACCCTAGTGAATATTACTTCAAAGCCGAGCTCCAAGACCTCCCTTAAAAGGGATATCTCATCCTTCAGCCATAGAGGATTAAAACACCAAAGCTTTAAATCCCAGCAAACACGCTGAAACCTCGAGGCCTGGTAAGTCGATCTAATAGCACCAGTAACAACGCCCTCAACGCCATATTTCTCCCTAGCCTTCTTCAGGACGTAACGTAAAGCTTTAATGCTACCAGCTTCATCATCGGGGGTATCCTCCATAACCAAGGGTATATTCAGTGCCTCAGCCTGAAGCTTAACTAAATTAACGTTAGGGTAATGGAAGAGAAAGCTCTCCTCAGACCTAGGGATAAGTGTAACTAGACAGACAACCTCAAATTCCTGATAGGCTTTGTATAGCGTTAAATTAGAGTCCTTTCCACCAGAGTACAGCACGCACACCCTCATCTACTACACCACATACACTTCATAGAAACTGGAAACGTGTATGCTGGAACTATAGCTATATTTCCCCCTCTAATGTACTCAAGTTTTTCTATAGACGCAGGAATTTTACTCCTTAATCCACTATTAACATGGCCTTTTATATTAAGCATACCAGTCAGGCTTACGTGTGATACCACTATTTCCTCCACCGAAGATTCTGTAAATTTAATGTGAAATATTCCTCGACAATATAATGTCAAAAGGATATAAATAGCTCTTGACATTGAGCCATCAAGGCTCACGCTTCCTCTCATGCCAGGGAACATTCCCCGGATAAAATATCTTAATTACCCTATTTTAAATAATGTAGAACCTATGAGTGGTATCATGAAGATGAAATTTCTAGTTATTGGGTGTGGATTTATAGGGCGAATATACCTCGATGCCTTAACACGAATTGATGATGCTGAAGCCGTGGCGGTAGTAGATACTGATTTGGATAAGGTAAGAAGCGTAGCTAAACGCTATAATATACCAAAATACTTTACGGATTGGAGGAATGCATTAGAATTAGACGTGGATGTAGCCGCAGTCTGTGTTCCAGTAAAATATCATAAGGAAATTACGTTGGAGGCATTGAAGAGGGGCATAAATGTTCTATGTGAAAAGCCTCCAGCATTAAACAGCAGTGAAGCAGTTGAAATGATGAATGCAGCTACAAAATACAGGCGTATACTAATGTATGGATTCCAGTGGAGGTTCATTGAGAGGTGTATATACGCTAAAAGGCTCATAGAATCAGGCGTTCTCGGGAAGATATACAAGGTGAGGATCCACTACCTCAGGAAGGAGGGTTTTCCATCGTGGTCGGGGAGCTGGCTTTTCAGGAAGGAGCTTGCTGGAGGAGGAATACTCATAGACTGTGGAGTACACTTCATAGATTTAATATATTGGCTATTAGGTAGACCTAAACCTAAGGCCGTTTTCGGAGTCCAGCACGACTACCTTGGCAGAAATATTGAGGGCTTTGACGTGGAGGATACGTATAGCGGGGTAGTAGTGTTCGAGGACGATGTATGTGTGTCGATGGAGTATTCATGGAGCCAGATATGGCACGAGGAATTTACGCTGAACATCTACGGCACGAGAGGTAGCATCCGCCTATTCCCCGAGGTCGAGCTAGTGAGGAAGGAGGATGAAACCTACCTCAAGATTATTCCGGAGCTGAAGGAGCCTGAAGACTACTGGCTTGAAGCAAACTATCAGAAAATTAGACACATGGTAGGCCTCCTAAAGACGGGGGAATATCAGGATATAACTCCAAATCCTGAAGATGGTGTAGAGGTTATGAGAATTATCGACGGATTATATGAATCATCCAGGAAGCTAGCCTCAGTTAAGCTCAGCTAATCCGTGGGCCTATAGCCTCTAGTTGAATAGATGAACAGTGGTATGGAGGCGAATACTAGTAGCGAGGATGTTAGATAGGGTAAGCCAGCGTGTATTGCAGCTAGATACCCAGCTATTGCTGGACACGCTATCCCTATTAGTCCGTTTACGGCGGATAAACCTCCAAGGAGAGTCCCCTTGATATCCTCCGGTATCGTTGAAAAAAGTATGCTTCTAAAGAA
>QMRD01000231.1 GCA_003649225.1 Thermoprotei archaeon
AGGCTTAAATCTTCTCTATAGCTTATATTAAAGGTATGTATGTAGACTGCCGAATTTATGTTAAACTTCCAAGAAGATAGGGTTTCATCTCCAAGGCTCAAGTTCATCAAAATATTTCCAATTCGACTGCCATCAGTAGTATAGACATAGACCTTAGCAACCAATAATTCCTCAGTATAAGAAACCCACAAGTGCTTATCAACCTTAATTATGAGTTCCGTAGTGCCTAGTTTTAATATAAAGAGGAATATGAAAACAGTCGATACGACTGCTAAGAATAGGATGAACCAGACAAGCTTAGACATATTAAAATAGATAAATTAGCGATATTTATAAAATTTTAGTATAATGTCTTTCATATAACAACCTAGTTTCAAGTGAGCATAAAGATCATTAGCGCTACTCCAGTATCTCTAGTATTCTACCTATGGCCTTCGTTCTCGATTCTCTAAGCATAAATATTTCTCCTTCACGTATATACCATGGATGATACATGAACTCTAGCACAACCCTACCAGTATCGCCAGTCCTCATGGGCTCCTTCTCCATTTCAACGAAGCTTACGGTGCTCCTAATAGAGTGCATGTGAAAAACCGCCTGATAGCCACGCTTAATAGTTGTCGGGTGACGTAGTATAGTGACTTTAGCTATAAACTTCTTCACGCTCATAGGCTTCACGCTTCTATCCAGTAGCACCTGACCCTTCTCAATCTCATCGTAGTGTATGTTTGCGAGGGCAAGCGTAGCATACTGTCCAGCATATATCCTGTGTACAGGTATCCTATTCACCTGTATAGACCTAACCCTAACGTTCCTCCAACTCCCATCCTTAAACGGTCCTATAAGCAGGTTATCATCTTCAACTATACTTCCCCCCAGAAGCAACCCGGCGACAACGGGACCTACGCCCTTAACGTTGAATATATCCTCGACGTATAGTTTAGCTGGATTCTTAACCTCCTCCTTCCACGACCTCTTAGGCGGGAGATAGTTCAGGAAGCTGAGCAGAAGCTTTATTCCCTCCCCAGTTACGCTCGACACCTTAAATACTGGCACTATACGTCCGCTCGCGATATGTCTAGCAGCCAGAACAGCATCGTTTTCATCCTTGACCATAAATGGAACCTTATCAATACCAGGTAGCTTCAATATCCTATATATCTCGTTAATAGTCTTTTCAATAACGTGCTTAGGTGTCATGTCGATTTTAGTTACAACTATAAACACAGGTATCCTGAGGGCAATACAAATGCCGAGGTGCTCCCTACCCATCCTCAGAAGGCCAGCATTAGCCCCGACAACAATCATAGCATAGTCCGGATGCCTGGACATAACACCCTTAAGGGTAGTTCTTAAATACCTCTCATGGCCGCCTAGGTCAACGAGGGAAATAACCTTAATAGACTTAAGGTAGATTTCGGCCTCATTCAGAGGTGAGACAAGAGAGTAGTTGACGGGCTCACTATCGAGGGAGAATCCTAGGTGTTTCTCGGAGATTGATGACGTCCTGCCGCTCTCTATCTCGTGCAGAAACCTGGCGATTCTACGCATAGCTGAGCCTTCGCCGTCATCAAGTTCGCCAGTACACAGTACGCTAATTAATGTGCTCTTACCAGCATCGACGTTACCCAACGCAGTAACGGTAATGAATATCGGAGGCTTATCCTCCCTGCTACATCTAACCAGGACCTCAGCTACATAACGTTCACCAATCTTCCTCCTCCTCACAACAACGATCTTAGCTCCAATAATCGATGCAACCTCTTCCAGAGTCTTCAAAGACTCATTTAAAACCTTACGTGAAACACCTTTAACCAAGCCATCGTCAGTAACTCCTATAACGTAAAAGGCCTCGCCACCACCCTCGGCAAGCCTATACTTCATCTGTGATGCAAGTTCCTCGATACGTTCGCGATTGATACCAGTAAGCTTAAGCTTATACTCTATGCTACCATCATCCCTCTCGGGAGGAAGCCTCTCAATCAAGGAGTTTCACTTGTAAATATACTTTAGGGTTATCTATAAATCTATAGCGGTCATCATCTATAATCGTATTTATAATTTTATCTCTATTAAATATTACTGTATCTATTTATGCGAACATTTTTATATAAGCTTCTCCTATTACCATAAGGGGTAGTTATTTGGCTACTTCGTGTATGGTTGGAGTAACGCCTGAAAAGGCTATTGAGCTGGTTAAAAAGGGGAGAACAGGCGATATTGTAGCACTTAAATATTGGCTTAATAAACCTGATGCTAAGGTAGATCCCAAGAACTTAGGTGTGCTCATCCGCATTCCTCTATTAACTATATCATTAGCACGTACTCCCAGCATAAGGGTGGTGGATGGTATTCTCGTATGTAAAGCCTTCCTCTCCGAGGATATACTGCCAGATGAAGTAAAAATTGAGGAGAATATCGTAGGACAGGTTGAAGGATTAAAGATCTATAAGGTCTCAGTTAGAATACCATTTGATGATTTAGTAGGTATATTCTTTCCACTAAAAGATATAGATTAACATCAACAATTTCTAAAATATTTTCCTATAGTAAATCTATTTACATATACCTTACTATTTAATATATTTCTATATTTTATTTTAGGAATGTAGTTTGCAAACATATTTATATAAGTCTCTCATACATTACCTGGGGTAATTACTTGTCTACTTCAAAGGCTGTGGGAGTAACTCCTGAAAAAGCTATTGAG
>QMRD01000232.1 GCA_003649225.1 Thermoprotei archaeon
ATAGACATCTTATCCTACGCCGTACCAATACTAGCATTCACGGGCGTGGTATCCGGCGTAATACTTGTAGTTATAATTAAGGCGGCCGAAGCCATTAGAATGAAGAAGCTAACCATTAGGGATAAGCTGATGGGTAAAGAGGGTATTGCCAAGACAAGCATTAAGCCTGGAGGCACCGGAGTAGTACATGTTGAAGGGGAGGACTGGACCGCAACTTCAAGCGAATCCATAGATAGGGGCAGTAGGGTTAAAGTCATTGATGTTGAAGGATTAACGGTGATCGTGGAAAAAGTTAAATAAGAGGGGCTGAGAGATATTCTTGAGGGTATGTTTCAAGAAATATTCTTTGAATTAGGGTACCAGCTTATAGTGCTTATAATCCTTCTAATATTTATTCTCGCCATAATCGCCGCTTACATTAAAATCGTGCCAGAGTACCAGAGGCTAGTAGTGTTCAGGCTTGGTCGAGCCATAGCAGTAAGAGGACCCGGACTGGTAATACTGACTCCCTTTATAGATAAGGGAGTAGTGGTCGACTTAAGGGAGCAGTATATCGAGATTACTAGGCAGACCTGTATCACTAAGGATAACGCGCCAGTGGATATAGACTTCCTAATATACTTCAAGATACTCGATCCTATGAAGAGCGTGCTTGAGGTAAGCGACTTCAAGGGCGCAGCAGTAGGCATAGCTACCACGACCCTGAGAGCGGTCGTGGGAGATATAGATCTAGATCAAGTCCTAGCGAGGAGGGAGTATATAAACGAGGTCTTGAGATCCAAGCTTGACGAGGTTACAGCAAGGTGGGGAGTAAAGGTAACAGCGGTAGAGATAAGGGAGATACTTCCACCGAGAGATGTACAGGAGGCAATGATCAAGCAAATGGCAGCTGAGAGAAATAGGAGGGCTATGGTTACAGAAGCGGAAGGTAAGAAGGAATCGGCAATTAGGGTGGCTGAGGGTGAGAAGCAATCACTAATTTTAAAGGCCGAAGGCGAGAAGCAGGCCACAATACTTAGGGCTGAGGGTATAACTCAGGCTCTCTCCATGATAAATAAGGTTGCACGGGAGCTTGACTCAAGGGCGATGCTACTACAGTACTTTGAAGCCCTGAAGAGTATCGCATCATCTCCATCAACCAAGATAGTTTTGCCCATGGAGGTATTCAAGCTACTAGGACCCTTGGAGAAGTTCAGCAGAGCTATAATTGGTGGAGGAGAGAAGGAGAGCTAGTGTTCATATTTTGAACATAAAATAGTTTTTTATTTTACATCTAAACTTTCTAAGACATGCCACTTTCACTCATACTGCTTATGCTCCACATATTATCCATAATTTTAGCGTCATATAGTTCTCCAGTTAATACGGGCGCCCAGCCATCCATTATCCTATACTGTAATGGTCAGGCGCTGGAGATAAGCGAGGATTCATTCGCCTATAAAACGGTGCTGGCACTAGTTAATAAAATACTGGATAGCAATTTAACGCTACTTAGATGCGTCCTACCCGACAGCTACGTTAATAGTAGGGTGCGGTTAGTAGTATCCTATGGAGAGCAGGTACGTATCCCGTTGAATGGAGGCGCCTACGTAAATGCTTCGAAAATAGCCATCATACTATTTGAACGTAAACTAGTCTATAAGGATGGCTCAGAATACTGGGGTTGCCTAGCGGGAGACATAGACTACCTAGTAGACGACCTGATAAACGTTTTAAAGGATTATCTCTCCGAGCTTTCGCCTATAAGCTACGTGGAACACTTAAGCTTTTTCTCAGGGATTAAGGAGCCTTCAGTATATACCTTAAGCCTTCCATTCATACCCTCAGCCTTCCTAAGAAACTTCAGTAGCTACGTATCATCCACCATTAAAAGCGGGGAATACTTCGGTCTCATAGTGGGAAGAGGACTGAAGAATACGGGAGGATACTGGGTGAAGCTTATCAGCGTAAACATAGACTATCAGAGGAAGCTCATAACATTCCTCTTCTACGCTAGAAATCCCAGACCCGGTGAAATAGTCATACAAGTACTAACGGAGCCAGCCTCAATGGTAGTAATAACCAGCCAATTAAAGCCGGGAACTTATGCTGTAAATGTAACGGTTACTGGAGACGAGCATCTAACGTATACTATGACTATAACTGTTGAAGATTAAGCATATAACGTGGAGCATCGCTAAACTACATGTTGAATTGAAGTCATCGCTAAATCTATTTAAATCGATATAGAGGATCCGCCGTAATCGAAATATATATCACGTATATAAACCATGATATTGTGATAATATGAGGATATTAAATATATTCACGCTAGTTTTATTCTTAGTTCTATTGACAATTATTCTACCTCCTCGGCTAATAGCATTATCGTCCGGAGGAAAGAGGCTAAATGTTATTAGCTTAAGGATAAGCTTCAGCGTTCCCTATGGAGCCCATGGGCTTACCTATAGGCTCAGGATATATAATCTAACTAACTGTATGTTTAAATTGATATGGAGAGCGAGCATTAAATATGTGCCTCCAGAGTACGGTATGGAGATTCCATTAAGGATGTGGGTAATACCTGCTTCATACAGCCATATTACATCAAAGACCACATACGAACACCAGGACATATGGATATATGTATATGCCTTCGACACAAATAGGAAGGCTATATACTATGGATCAACTACGTTAAGTATATTTCCCGATAAAGATAAGGTG
>QMRD01000233.1 GCA_003649225.1 Thermoprotei archaeon
ATTATGGATGTTGTGGGGGATATAAGGAAGCTTAAGGCTAAGGCTGGATATAGGTGTAGGGCTGTGTTTTTCGTGGTGTTTCCGCTGCCGGATAGGGTTATGAATCAGTGGCGTATTCATCTTAGCAAGATAAGTAGGGAGTTAAAGCATATGTATTCACGTAAATTTAAGTTTAAAAACGGTGTGCCGGGAGTAATGTACTTGGGACTAATATGATCTGATATAGTTTACTTAGTCTATACGGATAATTTTGGTGTGTATCTTGGAAAGATATATACGTTTATGGTAATATATAGTTAGTGTAGCTGTGGGTGGGTGTTGTGTTTAGTGCTGTTAGGCTGGTTAATAGCTACTCTGATAGGTTTGATGAGATGGAGAGAAGAGTTGATGTACTTTATAAGGAATTGAAGAAGAGGGTTGATGGGCTTTTGATGGATTTAGCTGCTGAGGTGGAGGAGGTTACTGGTTTTGCTATAGAGATAGGTTCGCTGGACATTGATTTAAGGACTACTGTTAGTGTGCTTGAAAGGATGGGTGAGTCCTATTATAGGAGAGCTAAGGCGATTCTGGATGAGTTTCCTGAGTACTTTTTAAGGGAGCTTGGGAGGAGTATAAGGTTGTCTGCTAGAAGTTTTGAAGAGAAAATTGATGTTGTGTTAAAGATAATGCATATACTCTATCTAGCTGGGGGACGCGAGGACGTCTACCATTTGAACGTACTTCTGTATGCCTATAAATTGGCTTATAAAAGTAGGATACGTTTTGCCTCTCTCTTCGTATTGACTGGTATTGCTAGGTTCCTGAAAACGAAGGATTATGTGTTGGCGCACGCTCTGGCGGCTTATGGTGTTAGAGACGTTTTGCCTCTGCGTGATAGGCTAGTTGAGGAGGTGTGGGAGAATCCTGGAGTATGGAGTACTGTGCTACAGTTATCGTATGACTATGAGGTAGGAAGTCTGGTTAATGGAGAGCTACTAGTAGCATGGGGTTTCCTCGAGGCTATTAGTGAAGAGGAAGCTTTATAATGTCAACCCCGTTTTCCTCCATGATTCTAGACACTAACTTGCTTGTCTACACATTTATTAGCACTAAAGTTTTTCAGCGTAGGAGTCTCGAGGAGGAGGTTAAGGCGTGTATAGCGAGAGAGCTCCTCTACTCTGGAAAGCTTAAGGTATTAATACCTAGTTTAGTGGCTGAAGTAGAGCTACGTAGAGCATTGTCGAGAATGGTTATTACTAGGGGTATTACGAATCAGAAGAAACTGATGATTTTATCTAATACTATAAAATATATGAAAGATACATTAAATAGGATGATGAAGCTTGGGATGTGCGAAATCGTAGATTCTTGGAATGCAGAGATATTACGTAGGGCGGCTGGCTACTATAATCGTCTGGCTGGAAGTGGTGTTAAGAAGTGGGCTAAGGGTAAACATCAGGATCTAATAATACTTGCTACAGCAGAACAATACAATGCTATTATATTGACGACCGACTATGATTTCCTCAGGCTTATTGATCTCACAAAGTCTACTGTTCCACTCTATTTTATCGAAATTGAGAGGAATAAGGTTAACATTATTAGAAAAAACATAGGCGCGGTGGCTTATATAGACGATGTAGTGCGTATGTGTAAAAGGAAAGATAAGAAACATAAATGATCATCTTATTAGTTTGATTACTTTGAAGGTGAAGGTGTTAAAACTAAGTTCTCTACGGCTTAATGTAGATATGCTAATGATTATTATGGGATGTGAGGATAAGAAAGGATATGGCATTGGAGCTTATAATAAAACTCCATGAAGAACAACGTATCATTGTTCCTCATGTATCTTCCTCTCTTAGTTTATCTAGCATTTTCTTCATTTTTTCTGGGGTTGCTTTGCTGGCTCCTGTTCTTCCGAGGTCGAATATTGTGGGTATGGGCTTCATGATTATTTTGTCGTCTTCAAGCCATATGGCTAGTTTTCTGCCTTTCTCTAGGCCTAGTTTTCTCCTTATTTTGGCTGGTATTGTTACTTGTCCTTTTCTAGTGATGGTGACTTCCATGGTGTTTTTGCTTGTTGGCATTGCTATAATTGATGTACTGTAGTATTTAAGGATGCTGCTGGCTTTTTCTGTGCTTTAGTGCTATGGATATTCTTGGGCTGGCTTTGTGTAGATATATGTATGTGTGTTTTGTTGTTATATTTGAGGATGTTGCTGTGTAGGTGTTGTTTGGGCGGGTTGTTGCGGGGTAGGATGGGTGGTTTGGAGAGGTTGTTGAGGGTTTATTGTCTGGCTAATGCTTTGGGTGGGCTTGGGGGAACTGTTTATGTGAGGAAGGATTTTGTTTTGAGAGTTGAGAGTAGGTCTAGGGGGTTGTTGCCGCTTTATAAGGGTTTTTCTGCCGACTATATGATGCAGTATTTCTTGAGGTCGTATATTGTATCGGGTTTTATTGATCTGTTGTTATTCTTTATTAAGGTTTTAGGGGATGTTAGGGTTCATGTTAAGGGTAGGGTTCAGTTGATTATGGTTGAGGATTTTTCATCTGTTTCCTTGGAGAGGGAGCCTACAAGCTATTTGGCTAAGGTGTCTCTGAGTTTTCCTGGACTATTTAGAGGTGGATGTGTGGATTTATCTGTGAGGGATTACCTTTATGCCCGTGCAATAGAGGCTGTGAGGAGGGGGCTTAGCGGGAATCTGTCTATTGAATCCTATGGTG
>QMRD01000234.1 GCA_003649225.1 Thermoprotei archaeon
ACTAGAAGAAGGAAAACAATGTTCTCTGTATCTTTATTCGGAGATATGTTTCCTAATTAGCTTAGCTAACCGTAGCCCCTCAATCCATAAAAATGCCGTGGGTACAGTGGCAACGAGGAGTAGGTCAACGGGAGGTCTAGCTAGAAGATAATAAACTATAATTAATGTGGTACTAAACGTAGCATAGGGTATAAGCCTCGGAACCACGCTACCTAATAGACCAATATATACCGACATAAGGGAGTCCTTATTTACCTTAGCCACATACTCTCCGCCCTGTTTCTCCGCAAAACCTAATTCAACCAGCCTATCAAGGTAGTACTTTGCGGAGCCGGAGCTACTAAGCCCCGCTAGACGCTGAACCTCCCTAACCCCCATAGGTCTGCCGTGTTTAAGCAGGATAAAGTAGACCCTCGCGAGCCGCCCACTAATAGCTACCGTATGCTTCATCACTCATCCATGCACCTCACTATCTTTCAGGCAGCACTTTCCTTCTCACAAGATAGTGGGCCAATAGCGCGATAATGGCTCCAATAACTATGGATACCGTAAAGTAAGTACATACACTGAGCCAATTCACGCCTTCTTCTTCCTCGAAAGCTCCGCTGGAGCCGGGAAATCCGCCCTGCATTCCCTCCTTAAGCATGAAGTAGCTGGGTGGAAGTAGCGAATATCTTAAGATAGATGCTCCGCTCATCAATCTATACGGAATCCAGCTTCCATTACACCACACGAGCCTATCGTTCCATCCCGAGTATCCCAGCTTAGCACTTGAAATAATCGCCTCAATATCGTCCTTACTAAGACCTGAGATTACACCTTTCTCCACGAGCCATTCTAGTTCAGCCTTTAATGCATCCCTTACTTTGTCCTCGGATATGCTGTAGGCTGGCGTGAACATTATTTGTCTGATCTCTGCATACTTTTCAAAGAGATCCTTCTTCACTAGATCTTCGGTTAAACCTATTGCCTTAAGTACGCTCCTAAATTCATTCAACAGGGTATCGTTTATTTCGTCAACTCTCTCGATCCTAAACGAGAGACCTATTTCATTGCACATGCCAGCCCCCTCTAAGCTTAGCTCAGCCCCGCTAACATTTTTCCTCAGGAAGAAACCCACTACATTACCTCCTGAAGTTTTCTTAACCCATACTTCCCAGCCGAGCTTCTCAGCCTCATCAACCCTAAGCATCGAGACATTCAGCTTACTGCTGGAATACTCGACCTTACACATGAAAACTGTGGCAACCAACATCTCCTGTTTTAACGGAACCTGAATTCTAACAGCAATATACTTCTCCTGCTCAGGCGTCCCCCTAAACAGGGAAATCTTAATTAAAGGTATCCTCAGGAGGATCATCTTGAACTCCGGCAAACCTATTCTATCCAAAACCTTCTCAACCTCCACCTTAATCTTAGCCGCCAGCTCATCGCTTACAGACTCAACCCCCCTAACCAGCAACCCCATCTTCACCGTAAAATTCTCGTCTACAGGCTTCGATATGTTTAAAAATAACTTAACCTCAGCTTCATCCACCGCTTTAGTGAATATAAAGGCTCCAGCTAACACATCTGACGGCGGCAACGTTTCAAGTTGCCAATTAAGTTCACTCCTCACTCTCTCGGCATTATCAGCCAACTGCTTTACGGAAACGTTCGCCTTCCTCAATGCAACAACAATGGACGGCTGATCCCCCACAGCAGAGCGAATATTAGCATACTTCAAGCCCTGAATCGAAACTATAACAATTAACCGTTCATCATAGTGACTCCTATATGCGTAGGCTGCATATGCTGCAAAGTAATCCACCTCAGATACATTCCCAACCTCCACCAGCCGGGACAAGTTATAGCTCACATAAGGCTTATTCAAAACAACCTCAATCCCATATAGATCGGCCATGTGATAGCAGGCGCCTACTGGAAGCATATACAGAATTAAGGCAACTACAATAGCTATTGAAATCCAGGAAACAATCCACCTATTCATCTTCCCCATTCTTTCACCGCTATTGAAATACGTCGTCGCTGTAAAATACCTATATATCTGAACACACTGTTCAAAAATCTGAACACTTGTCAAAGGGAAAAATTATCTAGAAAAGGTATCTAATACATTCGGAGGTGCTAAAACAATTGTAGACTACGACCTAGAGATAGACAAGATAAAGAATTTCATACGGGAAAATAGGCCCGAAAAAGTGTTGATTCAAGCCTCTGATGGGCTAAAACAGTACCTCCACGATATTGTGGATACCCTGGAGAGCCTTAGAGTTGAAGCCATACTATACCAAGGACATACCTGGGGCGGATGCGATATAGCGCTACATGAAGCCAGAATACTAGGTATAAAACACATAATTCACGTAGGCCACCACGGCCCCGTAAGAGTAAAAATACCAGGCGACATCAAGGTGCTTTTCATACCAGCCTTCTCTAACCTAAGCGTTGAAAAATGCGTCTATAACGCCATTCAACCTCTATCCGGATATAGGAAAATCGGGCTGCTCACATCAATCCAGCACTACAGGGAGCTGAATAAAGCTAAATCCATACTGGAGGGTGAGGGATTCACAGTAGAGATAGGTTGCAGCAAAAGCATGCCTAGAGGCTTAGTTATAGGATGCGACTTAACCACAGCATTAAGTATAAGGGATGAAGTTGAGGCATACCTAGTTATCTCCGGTGGAGTATTCCATCCCTTA
>QMRD01000235.1 GCA_003649225.1 Thermoprotei archaeon
CGGTGAGTATTTCATATAAGTTTCCACTTTCATTATGATAGACATATATTTTAACCCCTCCTATAGGCATATCTCCCCTGTAATTTAAGCTTTCTATTTGCAACTTACTGACATTGCATATTACATCAATGCTTACTTCATTAGTGACGTTAATAGCCCTAAAGGTAGTTTTATTAACTAAAACATTTTTCCAATAAACTGTAAGATTATAATCCTTTCCTGCTTTTAGATTCTCTATTTTAATCCGGCCATTATCTGTCCAGTAATCTCTAAAGTATGTATTATTATAAAAGAGCCTAACTTGAGCTATTACATTTCCCTCTTGGAGAAGATATCCGGATAGGGTCCTTAAAATTACTGTTAAGTTGAAATTTTCTTCTTGAAAGCCTCCGATAGTATGTAGCATCATCCATCTATTATAGTGAGATGAATATGTTATTCCATTAATTGAATCTAGAGCAGGAGCTATAAACAATACTGCGAGTATAATAGCCTTTTGCTTTACTCTGGGCATCATCAATATAGGTGTGATTGCGATATAAATGGTTACTCTTTTAATGTAACACGTTAATTACAAGCAAGGAAGCTATTAACAAAATATACATTGCTTTAAGGTTTTTTGATATTAAATAGAGGGGCTGAATGTTCCTTAACAAACGCGGCGGAGTTCCTCCGATAGTTACAGCACTAGTGCTCGTTGCCTTCCTAATATCGGCGGGACTTATTGCCTGGTACGTTATATACACGACATCGCTAGCTACTAAGAGAGCTCTCCTAGAAGTTTCTGGCGGTTGCTATATAGTTAACAACGTGCTATATATTACTGTTAAAAATATTGGTAGTTCAAGGTATGAGGGAGTAATCAGTATAACGTTAACTGATGGCTCTAATACCTACACTGGCTCGGTTAACATAACATTACTTCCGGGACAGAGTATGCCATTAAGGATAACTTTATCCGGTACGCCAACTGCGGATACTTTGGGCGGAGTATTACAATATGGGGAATCAACGATTAAGATAGTCGCTGACGTTATAAAGGGATAATATGTTTTCGCTTTATTCTGTTAAAAAATTTTTTTATAATATATCTAAATGGATAACCTCTGAGATTTTAGCTATTCCTCTGGCTTTAATTTTATATACTTCGCCTTTGTCTCCTCTTTCGACGCTTAACCTACTTAGGCAGAAAGGTTTCTTCGAGTATATTCCTACAATAGAGGCTATAAGAAGCAATAAATTAAATTTTTATTCTGGAAGATTTAGGAACCTTATAAAATTGGCACGTTTTTCTCATACTTATGGGGAGAAGGGCATTATTCGTCAGGAAATAGAAAGGCAACTTCAAAAGGTGGAGGTAGAGTTAGAATTAGCCGACTATAATCTTACGCAATTTTATGAGTTCATGAGTATTTTTACAACTATATTTCCAAGTATAATAGCATCAACTTTAATTTTCATAGATATAAGCCTGGCAGTATCGATAATGATACTTTTAGCGTTAGCAAGCAATGTTGCTAGTTTTTTAAGTTTAGTGATATTTCCTATGGAAGCTAGAATTAATAACCCTAATACAAAAAGTTTAGCTCGGATATTTATTCTCTTCGGTATTTTATCTACTATTTTTTACATAATTTCATCAGCAATATTGAATTTATATCTCCCTGCTACCTTATCGCTTGGTATTGCAGCATTTTTACCTTCTATAGTGATGTTTAATTACATTCAAGAGGAAATCAAAGAGCTAGATGAGGCGATGAACAGGATTAGGCTTGCAATAAGTACTCCATTTAATATCTTCAAGCATTTAGGAAAAATGCCTAAAGAGATAATATTAGAGACACGGAATCCTATAGCTAAAGCGGCTAATATATGCATATACTTAATATCTCTATACTCAGGGAAAAAGGATGCCTATATGTTCCTTGAATCCTACTATAGACGTTACCTAGACTTTATAAAAAGGCTTAGGGATAAGACGCGTGTTATGCTCATATACTTCCTCATAGAATGTACTGTAATTGCCTCGATTCATGCCTTTATGTTCACTGC
This sequence comes from Thermoprotei archaeon, assembly GCA_003649225.1. Classification (GTDB taxonomy): domain Archaea; phylum Thermoproteota; class Thermoprotei; order Thermofilales; family B9-G17; genus B9-G17. The sequence continues at coordinate 2,053 of QMRD01000235.1, forward strand.
ACTAGAGTTTATGTCGAAGTTCGACGTTCTATCGTCTGGAATTATAAAAATACCTACACATGTGGAGATAATGGTGTATAGAAAGTCTATTGATTTAATACTAACATTGACATCTCTAGCATTAAGTTTAACAACCGCTAATTCCAGAGAAGGAAATCCAGTCTTCTTCCTATTATATCTACCCTTCTCCTCAGTAGCTATTACGGTAGCCTTCTATGTAGCATACTTCCTAGGAGGAACACTTTTCCTATAGGTGAGATGATTGAGGTTAGATGCCCTGGTATCGACCTTCACTTTCATAATTGTTGTATGTCTGTTACTCAGTAAATACATGAGGTATATTATTGTATTGTCACCGATTGAGTGTATACACTGGGGAGATCTCGAAGATAAAAACTTTATTCATACTATATGCCTAGTGGGGTATAACAACCATACTATAACTAAAGAGATAATATATGTAAATGAGGAGCATGTCACTGATAAGGTATATTTAATAACCTATAGAATTCTTGAAAACGGCACGCTTCTAGTAACAAAATGGACATCACCTTTTCGCATCTAGCCTTTTCGGATAGAGCTTTTCCGTTTGACTTAAATCCTCTAATTCTTTTTCTGTTTCCTGTTTCGAACTCTCTATGGATCAGCAA
>QMRD01000236.1 GCA_003649225.1 Thermoprotei archaeon
AGCATAGTTTGGTAGGTTTAATCCAATTCTATTTAAAACGTAGGTGTGGTCTATGTCTGGAATGTTTGCAGCTATAATGTAGATTAAAGCTTCAAGTATTCTTTTTCTCCCGATGTTTTCATCGATGTAGTAGGATATTAGGCCACACATTGAATGCGTAAAGGTATCCATATATATCGCCTGCCTATTCCCGCCTCAGCCTCTTAACTAGAAACCTGTGGCCTAGGTGTTTGACGACAACTACTCCGTATTTGTTTTCAAGTTCGGCTAGTATTTCGTTTAGGTTTATTCCTTTCTTCCGCAGGATCTCCTCGGCGTAGTCGAGTCTGAGTGGATGTACTCTAGTCAGCTTTGCTATATATTCCCTGGGATCCTCCTCCACTATGAACTCGTCCGTTTCGTAGCCCGTTAGGGTTTCAACCCTATCTTCGCCTAGCTTCCTCGAGAATTCATGGTAAAACATTGCTATGGCTTTCTCATCCGGTGGTTTAACCCATTTTTCGGATGGAGGTCTTATGGGTACGGAAATATATGCTTTATTGGGTCCTAGCTTGGATAATATTTCGGCTATTGCCCTAGCGTTCTCTAGGCTGTCGTTTACCTCCTTTACGAGCATTGTTTCGGTAATTAATTTACCGCTGTATGTCTTAGAGAATTCCAGTATTCCATCCATAATGTTGCTGAAGCTGAGCCTAGGATGGGGCCTATTTATCCTCCTCCAGACATCCTCTAGCCCCGAGTCAAGCTTGACTGAAACCAAGTCAAACAACATTAGGTCGTCGGCTACATCGCTCATCCAGATAAGCGATCCGTTGGTTAATATCGCTAGCTTAACATCTACCCTACTCCTTACTCTATCCACTATTTTGCCTAGGTTCACGTCTAATGTGGGTTCGCCGTTTGGAACAAAGGTTATATAGTCGATTTTTTCGAATCCTATTTCAAGACATTTCTCAACTACTTCATCAGCTACTTTCTGCGGATCATAGAAGCTTTTCCTGGTAACCGTTAGGTTGACGGTTCTTCCTGCTTGGCAGTAGATGCAGGAGTATGTGCAGACCTTGCCTGGAATATTATTAATGCCTAGAGATTTTCCAAGCCTCCTAGATGGGACAGGGCCGAATACGTACCTAGCCAATTAGTACACCATCTACTTTTCGGATGAAATAAGAAATAAATAAATTTATTTATTTGCTTAGGAGCTACTTCTTGCCTCTAATTTCTATTAGAACCTTAATGGGTTTTCTGGATAGCTTGGTTAAACACCTCGGGCATCGATCGTATTTTTTAACGACATCGCCCGGGAGCACGGGCTCCCTGCCCTGATACAGTATGAAGGAACATCTATGACATAAAATTTTTTCAGGCATTATGTTTGGTTTGTAAATGCTCCCTTATATTTTCATTGTTTACTTTTAACAATTTTTTATATTAAAAGACTATGGGTAATTATCTTAAGCTTTAGCTCAAGTTTATAAGGGATAAGCTACTGATAATTAACGATGGGTATGCCTAAAACCTTTAAGATAAAGTTGAAGTCTATTGACGATCTACTGAGGCTTACATGCAACCTCGGCCATCCGGTGATATATACTCTAAAGAGGAACGGTAAACACATATATCTGGTAATTTACGGTGTCGGAGGAAACCTGCTAGTACCATACGTTGAAATAGATGAAGAGCCTAGGGGAAACTATATTGTCTACGATAGGTTTAATTCAACATATAAGGTTTCGGATATCCCATCAACCGATCCAAAGACTGTCAATATTGCTTTAATAAGAGTATCTGAGCAGGAGATCTTTGAGATAAAATAAAGAAAGATTTAGATACTACGCTGACAATAATAATTTAGGGGACTTGTCCCGGTGTATCAGATATGGGTGTATTGAAGCTCAAGTTTGCAATGTATACTACCCTAGCAATTATAATTGGAGTATCCACGTTGATAGTAGCCGCAATAATGTTGCTTGCAGGAATAACAAATATCCTAGCTATAATGGCTATGATTATACTAGTTAACTTAATTCAGTGGCTGATGGCACCCTACATTATTGAGGCATTATATGGAGTTAGGGAGGCCTCGCCGCTAACTTATGGCTGGCTCCACGAGATGGTTGAGAGATTATCCGCTAAGAGCGGTATAAGTAAGCCTAAGGTTATGATAGCTGAAATAGATATACCCAATGCATTCGCCTACGGCTCCCCATTAACTGGGAATAGGATAGCTGTCACTAGGGGTCTCCTGAATACGTTGAAGAGGGGTGAGATAGAGGCTGTTTTGGGACACGAGATAGGGCATCTAGTACATAAGGACGTACAGATAATGATGCTTGCATCCCTCCTACCAGCTCTCCTATACTACATTGGATACATATTTGTATATGGTATACGTTCCGATAGGGAGGAGGCTGGCGTGCTAGCTCTAATAGGAATACTCTCTATTATAGCATCCTTCATACTGAACCTATTTGTCCTTGGCTTGAGTAGGCTGAGGGAGTATTATGCGGATAGACACAGTGCGTTGATAGTTGAGGATGGTCCTAGGAAGCTTCAGCTGGCGCTAGCCAAGATAGTAGCATACACGAGCAAAGCAGTGAGCTTGGGCGTTAATGTTCACAGCTACTCAAGTTTTAGACACCTACTTATAGCTGATCCATCCAGTGCTCTCAGGGACTACGAGCAGCTGAGGGAATACTAC
>QMRD01000237.1 GCA_003649225.1 Thermoprotei archaeon
GTAGAGCTTATAGCTAAGGTTAAGGGCGTAGACTTAAACGTTGTTAAAAAGGTTATTATAGAAAACTTTAAGAAGTTTATAGGCGAGGCCGATAATGAGTGAAGTTGTCACGGTAAAGATAACTAGACACTGTATCAAACGCATCGTTGAGAGAGCGCTCGTCTATGGCTTTAAGGAAGCCCTTAAGCTAATAGATGAAATACTTAAGAACGGCTACATCGTTAGGAGGCGTAAAAACTTTGTACTAGTAAACTTTAGAAATCACTATTTATTGTTGAGGGAGTGTAGGAATGGCTATCTAGCGTTAACCTATCTAGCTAAGGTCGAGCCTAGGGGTTTTAACGGCAAAGTTTATAGAGAAAAATTTCCAAAATATAGAATTGTGCTGAGTAGGAGGGCCAAAAGGAGGATAAAACATATATGTGGAGAGAAATAGCTGTCGTATTATCGCTACTACTCGTCCTGACGAGCATCTCTTCGAAACCTCTTATAAGCTACTATAGTTACGATAGATCTGTTAAGCTTAATCCTGAGATAATTTTCTTTAAGGAGGGGGCCAACTATAAGGCGTATAAGGTTTACTACGATAGCATAAACGGAGTTAGAGTACCAGCTCTTCTAATGCTACCTAAGAAGGGCAATCCCCCCTACCCATGTGTAGTATTTCTACATGGCTATGGAGGGCGTAAGGAGGATGCGTTAAACATTGCAGAGATAGCTGGAGCAGAAGGCTACGCAGTATTTTCAATAGACGCTGTGTATCATGGAGAGCGGAAGGTTCCAGGCAAGGAAATGTATTCTCCAAACGTCACCGAATCGATTAGCGCGGTTATACAGACTGTAGTGGATCTCAGGAGAGGCGTAGACTTCCTGAAAACTTTATCATATATAGATGGCAGTAGGATAGGCTACCTAGGGGGAAGTATGGGTGGAATTCTGGGTTCAATATTCATAGGTGTTGAACATAGAATTAAAGCGGCAGTTATAATTGTCGGGGGAGGCAACATGACCCTAATGATCATGACCAGCATACATCCCTCAGTCGTTAAAATTAGGGAGTACATGAAACAGCACAACCTAACTATAGACGAACTTAAGGACGTATTGCAGATAATCGACCCACTAAACTTCATAAATAACACGAATATACCGATACAGTTCCACCTAGGCAGGCACGATAAAATAGTACCCTACGAGGCAGGTCTCCAGCTATACGAGAAGGCTAACCAGCCCAAATTCCTATACGTATACGACTCAGGCCACGACGTCCCACTGGATATAGTAGCCATTAGAGTCCTAGACTTCTTCGATAAATATCTTAAGGAGGAGACGTGGCTCATATCTAGGGAGCAGTTCCGAATAATTATAAGCATGCTGATAGTATTAATCATGTGTTCAGCTATAGTAGCCATGGTATTCTACACATATAGGCTTACAAAATCTGGTAGAGCACTATGAGAAGGTATATACTGATACTCATAATACTGGCATCCATAGGCTACAACGCTTATTCGAAGCCCATATATGTAAGACCTAACTGGATTCTCAAGTACACGGGGGATATTAAGCTAACAGTATATACCCTTAAGCCCACATCATACCCAATAGATCCTAAAATATGCCTAGAGGTAGAAGTCGAGCTAAATAATAGCAGAAACACGTATAAAGGATGCTATCTGCTTAAAACAGGGCATCGCATCTCAGGGAACCTCCCATGGAGCGTATTTCCACTAATTATACCTAGATACCTAGATTTAAACTCGAGTATAGAATTCGATGATGGAGAATGGAGGAGCACAGGCTTCGAATATATTATCTTCAAGGGTTACGGGATCAAGACCATAGTCTTTAGCAGGGGTAAGCTCTATAGGCTTTACGACTGGAATACCGGTCTGCTAATCAAGGGATACATAAGCTTCAGCGGAAAATACTATCTAATAGAGCTAAACGATACAAACCTAGAGTGGATATACATTAGGTACAGGAACTTCTATGTAGACTACAGAAACCTAACAATCTATCTAATGGAGATGAATAGAAGCTATACGTACGTATACCTCCACTCCATAGGCAAATCCGTCCTGGGCAACGATATATGGGCATTAGAAATAGGGCCTAGGAGTGGAAGAGCCATAGTAGTAAGCTCGTGTATCCACGGCCCTGAAATGCTCGGCATAAAGGTTTCAATATACGCAATAAATAGAATAGTTTCAAATAAAACAATAATAGACTCCCTTAAAAACAGGAATATAAAACTGGTTTTCATAATGCCCCTAAATCCAGACGGCCTCGAATTCTCAAAGCTCGCACCACCAGAGAGGGAGTACAGGGGCTACGTAAGGAAAAACGCTAGATACGTGGATCTAAACAGGAACTTCAACTTCAGCTGGAACACCCAGCGGGCTTCAGCCGATGTAAACGCCTGGAATTACAAGGGACCTAGCCCCCTATCGGAGCCCGAGGCTGTAGCTTTCTCCTCATATATAGCTGGAGAGGACGTAATCATGCACATAGACCTACACACCGGAGAGTACGGCGTAGTAATACCCCCAGCATACGGCGGAAAAGTCGATAAGCTTGCAGAATACATCGGAAAGAAGATAGCTGAAATGATGAATCTACCCTACTATAGGGGCTCCATAATTTCAGCGGCATACCTACAGACCTACATGATCTATCAGAAAGGCTTAACCCTAGCA
>QMRD01000238.1 GCA_003649225.1 Thermoprotei archaeon
ATCTTATAGTAAGTGGTGAATAATAGTGAGAGTAGTAAAGTTAGCTATATTACTTACTATAATGTTGCTTATAAGTAATGTCTTTGCTACTCAATCACTGCCATTATATATAATAGAGCCATACAAGGAAGAGGTTAGCCGTGAAGAACGCATTCATCCTATGGTTCAAAACATAACATATCCGAGGAATTATACAAGAACAATATATAAGGTCAGGATTGTAACAGGAGATATAGTCTATGTAATTAATACAAGTGAGGGCTTAAAGGTCGTAGATATAGAGGTGGCAGATCCTCAGGATAAAAATAGAGGATTCACAATATATAAGGCTGGAGACAATTTATATGTTATTCCAGAAGGTGTAAGCTTAGAAAAATACGATAAAGAATTATTTAACGTAGCATACCTTATTAAAAATGGATATTATAACAGCACGGTTTTTCCATTAATTATAAAATGTTTAAATGCAAAGGCTGCATCAAGTATTGCTGAAACTATTAAAACTTCGTATAAGAACAATATAACATGTAAACTTATTTCAAGAGCCCTCGTACTACAGAGCATTAAAGTTAAAAATAAAATATTAAACGAGTTCTACAAGAAAATACTAGAGCTACCTTCAGTTATAAAGGTTTGGCTTGACAAGAAAATATTCGTTAAGCTCGATGTAAGCGTACCCAAGATAAGAGCACCACCGGTTTGGGCCGAAGGCTACAACGGTTCAGGAGTAGTAATAGCCATATTAGATACAGGCATAGATTATACTCACCCAGACTTCTTCTTCCCTAACGGCACTTCGAAAATAATTGCCAACGAAAGCTTCGTAGACGAGCCAAGCGAAGAAGTAGATGATTCATTTGACTATCACGGACACGGAACACACTGCGCAGGCATAGCGGCAGGAACCGGAGCAGTCTCAGGTGGAACATATACTGGAGTGGCTCCAGGAGCGCTATTGATGGCGGGAAAGGTATTGAATAAATATGGGTGGGGCTATGATTCCTGGATAATAGCTGGAATAGACTGGGCTGTTAATAATGGAGCAAATGTAATATCGATGAGTTTAGGAGGAGGCTACGGAGATGGAACAGATCCTCTTTCAATGGAATGTAAGTGGGCAGTGGAACAGGGAGTAGTAGTTGTTGTTGCGGCAGGCAATGATTACGATTATTGGTGTATTAATTGTCCTGGCTGTGCTCCCGACGTAATAACAGTTGGAGCAGTAGACGACTATGATGATGCTGCATTATTTAGCAGTAAAGGGCCAACCCTAGGGTTTAGGCTTAAACCTGATGTAGTAGCACCCGGCGTTGATATAATGTCAACAGTACCCTATTCAATTTATGGTAAATATTATGATTCCTGGAGCGGTACAAGCATGGCAACACCACATGTAGCAGGTCTAGCAGCACTAGTTATACAGAAATTCAATTTATCCATTAACTCTACTACGCCTAAGTTCGTGAAAAACTTAATTGCATCATCATCTCTATTCCTAGGAGAGGAGAAAGGCACTATTGGAGGATGTAGGAATATAATAGACTCCACCTATGCCACGCCTATTTATTCAAAACTATATATTGAGATGGATGATCTTGAAAATAATGACGAAATTTATTACTGGTATGAGTTCACGTTAGTTATGTCTAATGGAACAGAGTATGTAAAATATGGAGAATCTATTCGTACATATGGAAATATAAGGGAATATATTAGTTTCGACGAAGATAGTGATGGAAATCCCGATATGTTCAAAAGAATATACATATATGCATATACATCAGACGATGATACCCTTAGGGTTTACTTAAGCGGGTGGAATGGAACAGAATGGAAAATACTGTATGGCGATGAACTACGTGTTAACGTACTTAAATATGGTGCTGGTCGAATAGATGCCTATAACGCAACACACCCACTATTAGTACCGGATCCAGCAATTGTTGATCTTGGCATAAGGAGTAATGAGGGAATGATCGAATACAATATAACCTTAAAGAGCATGACAACGGATTTTCTTAACCTCACATTCGCATTAGAAGTTTCTTCTATAGATCGTCCAGAGATCTATGCTAATTTAGGCGAGCACTTTTATGTTAAACAAAAATACCTAGAGCTACCGGGTATGTCCGAAGGCAATATAACCTTAGTACTAAATCTAACGGGGCTTCCATGGATAGACTATGAAGGAGTAATATTCATATATAATGGTAGCTCGCTGGTATCGCACATTGTGTTTTCAGTATTTAAATACCTTAATCTAACAGTAAGGAAGATAGGATATGATGGAAATCCTGAGTCGTCATCAATAATGCTTGTAAAGAATTTAACGAGAGAACACACATTAACATACTATAGATTTTATTGGCCGCTATGGACTTATACTGATAGCAGTGGAAAAGCTACTTTCTTCCTGCCTGAGGGATTATACCATATTGCTAGTATGGATACCCACGATGGCTCAATATACTGTATAGCAGAGACTGTTTATCTCTTCGAGAATAATAAGACAATCATACTAGATGAAAGAAATCTATACGAAGTAAAGCTATTAAAACCAGCAAATATGGCATCATTAGAAAAATCTTATAGCACTTTCCTGCCGTACTATGTTGAATATGAATCAGGATACATATCATTTAGGAAGTCTGAGATGGGAGCTTTAATATATTATCCCTTAAAAGACATAGAC
>QMRD01000239.1 GCA_003649225.1 Thermoprotei archaeon
CTTCAACTGTATTTACTGCTATATTCGAGGAAGCAAGTATGGGGAGAATATGAGGCATGGATTAGCGGTAAAAATCAATGCCCCTACGCTCCTCAGGAGGGAGTTGGCGAGGAGGGCTAGCAAGGGGGAGTATGGATTCATTGCTTTAAGCTCGGCAACCGAGCCGTGGATGCATATCGAGGAAAAATATGAGGTAACTAGGAGGTGTCTAGAGGTTATAGCTAAGCTGAGGTTTCCTGTCCACTGCCTAACGAAATCCACGTTAATTCTAAGAGACCTGGATCTACTTGAAGAAATAGATAAAGGTGCTGTTCTGCCGAGCGATCTCGTTAAGATAGGGCATGGGGTATTCATAACGTTCTCCCTATCAACACTCGATGAAAAGATCGCAGAAATTTTTGAGCCATATGCCCCAAGGCCTAAGGAGAGGCTTGAGACACTACAGAAGGTTAGGGAGGAGGGCTTCCATGCTGGAGTAGCATACATCCCAGTCCTACCCTTCATATCAGACTCAAATAAGCAATTGGAGGAAATGGTGAAGACTGCCAAGGAGTTTCAGGCAGACTACATCTTCGTGGGGGCTTTAACACTCTACGGGGTAGGGAAGAAGCTCTACTATAAAGTTCTAGAGAAGATTTTCCCTGAGCTCGTGCCGAAGTATAAGCGGCTCTTCAGGATATCCAATCAGCCTTATCGAAGCTACCAACTGAAGCTCGAGGAAAAGGCTAGAAAGCTCTGTGAGAAGCTAGGAGTAAGATACAGGATTCTGTGAGCCAATATGGACGTGGAGGAGCTGGCATATACGTTATATCTGAAGTTCAGGAAGGGGGATCTAGAGGGCTTCAAAAATGTGCTCATAAAAAGTCTAGAGAATGAAAGAACGGAGAAGCTAAGGCTCGTGAAAACCTCGGTATTAAACTCGGTCGGCAGGGAGTTCGGGAAGCTCATCGCTGAGGAGGATTGGTTTCAGAGGATGTTGAATCTATGGAGGATTTCGCTAGGCTGTAGGGAGGGCAGGGAGATAAGATACATAGTCATTAATGCGTTAGGCGTAATCTCCAGGAGAAACTTGAATAGGCATCTATCTTGAATAGGCATAGCGTTAAGAGTTATTGTAAACCTTGCAAGACAAAATAGGAGAGAGGTATTCCAGCTGCTTAAGGAATGGACGTCCTCGAACAATAAGTGGGTAAGGAGGCGCGCCATGGCGTCAATAGCCACCTACATTAGAGCTAAGCCAGATGATGCAGAGTATTGCCTAAAAATCGTGGAGAATCTTATGGAGGAAGAGGATAAGAATGTAAGGAAGGCAGTCGCCTGGGCTCTAAGGGAGATATCCAAGAGAGACCCTGAGGCAGTCTATAATTTCCTGATAAAATATGCTAGCTCTCAAAACAGGAACACGAAATGGATAGTAAGGAGTGATTCTAGAAAGCTTCCTAAAAACTTAAAAATAAAAACCTAGCAATAGCTACGTTTCATCGTTGATATGAAGATACCAATTATCGGTATGTCTTATAATATGGGGTTTCTTTAAGAATATAGTGTGTATATAATATGATAGGCTTTTTCTAGAAATATTTATATATTCTAGAATCGTTCGATCTTATGGTGAATGTAGTTGCATAAAATTAGGGTTGGGGAAAAGGGTGTTATCTACCTGCCGATAAGTATTAGGAGGAAGCTCGGGATAGAGCGTGGAGGTGAACTGATAGTATCGGTTAAGGAGGATTATGTAGTTCTAAAGCCTATAAAAACAGTATTCAAGATTGGTGCGGAATCGGAGAAGATAACAGAAATAACAGTTGAGGAATTTGAAAGGGAGTCAGAGGAATATCAAAGGATGATGTATGAAGAATAGTATAAGAATTTTAGTTGATTCAACATATATTCTGCCTGCATTTAAGATTGGAGTAGAGGGAGTAACTGTAAAGGATCTATTGTTTCTAGATAGGATGTATAGGACTGGAAAGGCTATATTCTACTACACGGATATAGTTTGGATCGAGATATTGCCAAAGGTTATCAAGGAGTATAGGAAACTAGGCCTAAGAATTAGTGTGGAGAAGATAGGAGAAGTAGTGTTGTCCTTAAAAGCTACGTTTAGACGAGCTAACGTGGGATCTAAGGCTTTAGAAAAAGCATTAGAGTTAAAATTGCTGGGACATAGAGATATGATAGATAACCTTCTATATGGTATAGCGTGGGAGAATAACCTATATTTGCTTACACTAGATTCTTCGTTTAAAAGCTTCCTTAAGGAGAATGGCCAAAGATACGAATTCTTAATTCAACATAATCAGCTAGAAAAATTAATTTTAGAATAGTTAGCTATAAGGAGGTATAGTTCTTAACTACCTTTAAGATAACGTAAATTAAAGTATAAAAATAGGGTATTTAATAATAGATCTACTTTATCTCCGTTAGGGCTTTTAACGCTGTTTTCAGGGCTTTTTCCTCGAAATCCCTTATCTCATCAAGTTTCATAGCTGTGCCATCTTCAAGGTTATCGATAACCATTAGGACTGCAGCGGCTCTGAAACCCCTAAGCCGGGCTAAAGTAAAGAGTGTTGCACACTCCATCTCAACGCCAATAATATTAAGTTTCCTCCACCTCCTAGAATATTCCTCCTCAGCATGGAAGGCATCACTTGAAGCAACAAGACCCCTAAACACCCTAAATC
>QMRD01000240.1 GCA_003649225.1 Thermoprotei archaeon
CCATACATGTGTTCATATAGCGTGAATCTCAGTATTCTCTTTCTGAGCAGGTATACTCCACAGCAGTCCTTATCCAGGATATAGTTAAAGAATGTTTCCCTACATGTAGAGAATTTTATGCCGTGTCTAGAGCAAATATCATTGATGTTTTCATAGACTCTCTTCCTAAAGGCTCTTGGAGGATGTTTACATGAGGCCAGCGGATAGTTAATCCAGAATCCCCTATTGAATAGCTTGTAAAAATCCCTATCCTTATGATGTAGCCTCTTCAGCTCATTAAGAACACGCCAGCTGTTAATCCTAAGGAACTCACCTATAATATGCCTAACACCTAGGCTCTCAGCGGTCTCCACGTACTCCTCAATATAATCGATGTCTGTGCTTACATATGGTATTATTGGCTGGAACCGCAGAACTAATGGAACACCCTCATCCCTTAGAATCTCCATAGCCCTCATTCTCCTCGACGGCAGAGGAGCAAAAGGCTCTAGTATCTTTGCATCCTCGTCATCAAGCAACGTTAGGGTATACTGAACATACGCCAACTTCCTGTCTACAAGCTCCTTAATTACGTCAATCCATGGAGACTCGGCTATCATATCAGATTTAGTTGATATTATCAATGGAACCTCGTACCTTAGACATGTCTGCATCAGCTGGTATGAGAGCCTAAGCTTCCTCTCAATCGGCTGAAATCCATCGGTTAATTCAGAAAGCCTGAAAACGGGAACCGGAATACCCCTCCTGGAAAGCTCCAGTACAATCCTACTAAAGACTTTAGGCAGATTACGTCTAACGCCAATAACGCTAGGACGAAGACTAGGGAAAAACTTAGTATAGCAGTAAACACAGTCATGACGACAGCCAATATATGGATCCAGTCTAAAAATAGTGTAGCATAAACAGGACATAGGAATACTTTTACCAACAACTAAATTTCCGCTAGAGCACTTCACATCTCTAAAATCTATAGACGAATTCATCGCCCCAATAAATCATATCGCGAACCAATTTAAGCCTATTGGATAAGCGAACGCCAAAATTTATCTAAATAAAGGTATCTATTTCAAACGGTGAAAATTTGCCTAAAACAGCAGCCATAATAAACACCTTAAGAACATCACACCCGCACTTCAGATCAATATTGGAGGAAGGATTATGGGGGTTCCCGGAATCGAACATTAATAGAAAACGCTGGGAAAAGCTGTCCATCGGATCACAACTACTAATCTTCTTCGAGCACAGAGGCGTACAGGGAGTATGGCTTATAGGTGAAGTAATAGACAAAGTGGAAGACTACAGCAGAGTAAAGTACTGGACGGAGGATAACAGAATATACCCTTATAGAATAAGGTTCAAAGTAATCCATCCATTCACTCACCATCCAGCTCCATCAAATCCACTAACAATAAGCCAGATAGACAAAGTGAAGCCATTAACCTCCAGTGAGCTAATAGATCTGGGAGTAACAGGATTGAAGGGACAGAGATGGTCCCTCTACGTCTTTGGAGATAAAAGAGAATCTGGAATAACCTACGACTACCAACTCTTCGAGAAAGCACACGAAAAATTTCTACAGAAAAACAGAATCCAAGTACCGGAGATTAAAGATCCTTTCATAGAAAGAACCGAGGAGATGGTTAAAGTATTGATGATCCACCTAACCTCCGGTAAAAACCTCATAATCTCCGGTCCACCTGGAATAGGTAAGACAAAGCTATCAAAGTATCTTGTTACCCTCATGAAGGGCGAATATAGCCTCGAAACAGGAAACCCCGACTGGACAACATTCGATGTAATAGGTGGAATAACGGTTACAGGAGAATTCAGAATAGGCTTCCTAACACAGAGCGTAGTAGAATGCTGGAATAAACTTAGCTTAAACTCATTCCACTGGCTAATACTAGACGAAATAAATAGAGCCAACATAGACCTATGCTTCGGGAAAGCATTCACACTCCTAGACCCCTCACATAGGGATGTAATCCCACTACTCGATGAAACAGACCTAAACGACAAAGCACCAAAATATTTAGAGGAACATCTGGAAAACGGACGACTCTACATGCCATACGCCTTCAGAGTAATAGGCAACATGAACAGCTACGATAGAGCACTGCTTCATAGGCTAGGATTCGCATTAATAAGAAGATTCGCAATCTTCCCAATGACACTAAACTATACACTAGACAACAATACGGAAAAATTCGTGGAAAAAGCTAGAAAGCTATCCGAGGAAACAAGCGAAACTTTCAGCGAGGAAATAGTTAGAAGAGAACTACTCTATGCAAGACCCCAGAAAAACGACTACCTAACCCTATCAAAGAGAAGCCATGAACTATTAGAACAAGGCCTAATAAGCGAATTTATAGACTCTGTCGTAGAGAAACTCGGCTTCAATCCACTAAACCTAATACAGGCAATGGCAGACAAAATAAACAGCGAACTATCCGAACACGTCGAAATAACCCCCGCACTAGTACTGGATGCACAAAAATTCATAGCTACATCACCACTAATCCTAGGCATAGATACAGCAATCGAAAAACTCAGAGCACTAGTAGATGAAGCAGTAGCCGCCTACATAATACCACAGCTAGACGTACTCACACCAGCGATCAAAGCCGAAGAACTGGGGTTAAGTAGATCAAACCTACGAAACAAGATAAACAGCTTAA
>QMRD01000241.1 GCA_003649225.1 Thermoprotei archaeon
GCCATGTTTAACGGAGGTCTACGCGGGCTAACCTAGCAGTTTTGCAGACCCAAAACTGCAAAATTTAACTTGAAAGAATTCGGTAAAACCGAATAAATGTATATACTTGGAACAACAGCCCCCCTCAGCGTTAGTGTTACGTATGCATGCCTAAGTGATCTTATTCATTATAGTATTTAAGGTAGGGTATTAATGCTCACTGGCATGGTAGTGCTACATCATTATACCTAAGTACCGATACGTTATATCGCTCTGTCATGAGTTTCCTCAACGACAGTATATCCCTATCCTCGGTTATTAGATCCTCCTTAAATGCAACCGCAGTAGCAATTATAATGCAGTCGATAAAATCCTCGAGTAGGTCGCGTAGCTCGTAGGTTACATTAACTACCTTGGAATGATAGAATGGAACTACCTCGAAGTTCCTTATAACTGCGTTTACGGCCTTCAACACGTAATCTGGGGGAACTCCAATCTTCCAGGCTTTAGCCTGAAGCTCAAACAGGGAGATTAAGCTTACCTTTAAATCCTCGAAACCAAGATCTATCTTCAGTTTCCCTAAGGCTATAGCCTTCAGCAGGTCGTATCTAACGTTTATCTTAGCTAACGGCAGCAGGTAAGTTGTATCTATGATCACCTTTCCTCAAGCCTCCTACTTAACTCTTTACGGAATTCATTAAACTCCTCCAGATCAATTTCAGCTATTTTCTCAGAGAATATAAGCTGAAGTAATTCATCTCTAGCAGAGAGTTTCTCCCTCAAAATCTCGTTCAATACCTTCGAGATAGCCCTCGCCGTACCATACCTCCTAATGCTCTCCTGAACTAACCTCTTGTAAACATCATCCTCAAGTATTACTGTCGTACGCTTAGGCATATAGAAATATTTATGTCTAAACATATAAATGTTTAGATGATATTTCACCGATAACTTAATGCTTGTCTAGGACACTTTGTAATACATTTAAGGCATAGGATACACTCGCCTTTTCCGGTCCCGCTGTCCGTATTGTAGGGGCATATTCTCCTGCATAGGCTACAGTTTATACATAGCTTACTATCTCTCCTTATCCTTAGGATGCTTACCTTATCAACTAGCATTAGTATTGCACCTAGTGGACAGATGTATTTGCAGAATGGTCTACCAATAAGTATCGAGGCCAGCACTACTATGATTAATAATGCTAGAGTTGTTTCCGTGAAGGACAGATTGAATAATGCCTTAAATGGATCATATTCGCGGAAGACTTCATCTCCAATAGATATCGATAGCCCTATAAATACGGCTAGTGATAATAGCTTAATATAGTTTAGGGAGCTTGGGGGCTTAATTTTCCTTTTATTTATTAGTCCTATAAGCTCCTGTAGTGCTCCAAACGGGCAAATCCATCCGCAGTATATTCTCCCGAAGATTAGCGTAGCTATAATGGGTATAAGCAGCAGGAGAATCCATCCAATGTATATTTTCATATCTAGCAGCAGTACCGGGATTATCTGTACAGCACCTATCGGACAGGGACATCCCCCTTTAACAAAGCCCAGCAGGGCTAAGGAGAAGGCTAAGACTCCAAGCCTTATCATATTACTTCTTCTATCCCTCCTTTTAGCTAACGTAAACGCTAGAAACACGGATACTGCAGTTAATGTAAGCAGTATGTAGACGGTATTCGGTATATGCCAGTAGATCTTTGCTTCAGCTGTCTCCTCGACCTTAACGCCGACTCCTATCTTAACTTGAGCCTCTATGAGGCCATAGATCGGGCATTTCCTGTATACCCTTATCGTGCCTTCGCCCTCACTTACACATTTAACCCATATAGTTTTCTCGTAAACGTTAGATGAAACCTGAATCCACTCAGTTTCATTAACGAGCATGAGGTTCTTTGAAAGCTCAATTACAGTTGAGGTTATAGGCAGTGGGCATTTCTTGTGTATAATTGTTACAACAATCTTAACCTTGAAGATGTCTCCAACGTTATGCTCCGCGCCCTCCGGCTTTATCTGAATCTCGGGAACAGCGGCGATAAATACCGATGTACAGAGCAGGACAATTATAAATAGGATTGTCGTCTCCGTTAGGGCTTTCATGAATTCGAGAACCGTGATGCTATTAATATAAACATTACTCACAAATTGTGAAATAATAAAACCGGGTTATCGATAGAACTAACTTCAGAAGATTACCCTTTCGCCTGGAACGCGCCTAAACGGCTGAACATCGCCTACATGTCTTGCTCCAGTAATGTACCTTACGAACCTCTCAACGCCTATACCCGCGCCTGCACTCGGTATGAGCAGTCCCTCTCTAGCCACCTGTAGATAAGTCTCAAACCTCCGGGGATCGAGGCCATCACGCCTTATACGGCTGATAATTCGGTCGTACTCCCACTCTCTCTCACCGCCTGAGAGTGCTTCACCGAATCCCTCGGGATATATTAGATCGTAGTTCCTATAGTGTCCTGGCCTTTCGGGATCCTCCCTATCATAGAACTCTCTCTTATGGCATATAACCCAGAAGGGCTCTGTATGGTCGAGGGATGCCCTTATCTCCCAATCAGGGCCATATTTATCGATCATCTCGTGTGTAGTATATACTTCAAAGGGTGTACTCGGAATCTTAAGGCTTCGACCAAGTATCTCGAGGTCTTCAGCATTCTCCTTAACCACGCTTTCTATAAC
>QMRD01000242.1 GCA_003649225.1 Thermoprotei archaeon
ATTCGGAAACTTATTAAAAGGAACTGTGTGTTTTTATTTGAACTGCCATCTGGCGAGAAAGTCCTTGTTGATGGAAGAGTAATTGTAGGCCGTCCAGAGGAGAGGATTAAGAGGGTTGTTAAGGATTGGTAAGTTGGATTAGAGCGTTTTGTATTGTTCTGCATCTTTCTTTTTCATCTATGTTTTGTCCAGTAGTCGGTTAGTGCTATTTCTTCGGGTACTATTTTTACTAGGATTGGATGCGGAGTATAGATACGCTTCAACACCGCGTTACCCGGCTCACCACGCTTAAGCCACTGCACCGCTGTCGTATCCAATCCCAGATATAGTCTGCATTGGGAAATATAATCCGGCTGGCTTGCGCCTAATGCTATCGTGTAGCCGCAGAAGTTCCTGAACGTCTCGTCGACGTCAGACCATGAGTGGGTCAGTAACGTTACAGCTACTCCGAATTTCCTGTATACCCTAGCTACTGTGGTTACTATGGGTTCTCCGTATTCAACCCTAGGCTTAGCGAACAAGTGGGCTTCATCAACGATAAACATGTATCTTGGCTTGCTAAGCCCCATACTTAATGCATGGTTTACAAGCTGTGTAAGCAGCATGTGGAAGCTGAACCTCATAACTTCAATAGGCATCATAACATATCTTCCGCCTCTAACAGAGCCTAGACACAATAATACAGGCTTACCCCTACTCAGCACATCCTCCACATCTATCAATTCTGCCTTGAAATACGGCAAAATTTCACCAATCTTAGCCGCCAGCCCAGGATACCTTCTCTCAAGCATGGTATAAAGCTCAGCCAACGTAATATCCTCCCTAACCATACTTTTTACAACCTGCTTCTCATCGAAGGACAACGGCACCACATAAGCCATAGCCTTAAAGAACTCGTTTAAATTCCTGTAAAGCTTAAGCCTAAACGGAGTATCAACCAAATCAATGATTACACCACCAATAACTTCGAAAAACCTTCTGTACTCGCCACTTGGGTCAATAACGATTGGAATAATACCGGACTCACGGCTACGAACAATAATAGTCCTAGCCGTAGTAGATTTGCCGCTACCCGGTGGCCCCACCAATAGTCCGTGAACATTCTCCAGCCGATGAAGCTCAAGGAAAACACGTTCATCCCTTGAACTAGGCGTATGGCCAAGCCAAATGCCCCCCGTAGTACGGCTCTTAACGAATGAGAACGGTGAGAATACTGCGATTTGTATGCTTGTCCGTAGGAACTCCTCCACATGCCATGGATTAACTAACTCCTCGAATCTTTCATAAATCTCAAGAAAACGTTTTCTCTCAACTCCTAGGACTCTGGCATATACGTCAACTAACTTATCCCTGCTTATGCGTCCAACCGTAATTCCCATGCTTTTAAGGAACTGTATCGTCAATGGAACCCTACTCTTCTCCGTCATAGCTATAACGCTGACGTTAAACGGCATTTCGCCCTTCCTGATTCTATCGACCAATAATATAGCTCTTGAAGCCGCCCTAATATCCTTAAATTTTGCCACGAACTCCTTATCCATTACCTCAGTGCTTTTGCTTTCAAGCCTGTAAATATACATTAAATCGACAGGCTTCAAATCTATAAACAGTATATCGTTGAACTTCAGGTTTTTCATAGTATTACTTATACCGCCAACCTCATGCTTACTCGGATACTTCTCCGGATAAAGCCTACATCCAAGATGTACGTTTCCACCACTAACCCTAAACAATGAATAACCTACCTTAAGCAGCTGAAGGTAGTGCTTCCAGATGCTAATAGTCAAGGCTACGGTAAGCGGAATAAAGTATAAGCTTAACAGTCCAAGCAGGTTAGATAAAAGCACCGCAAGGGGAACTTTAAAGCTAGGCCTATTAACCTTATGCTTCTCCAATTTAATACCCAGTCTATTTAACACATCAAGGGGATTCCTCAGGGATAAAACATACCCCTTAGCTAGCAGTGTATCACGCAGAGCCTTAACATTACTAGCAAAAAACCTCAGAGCATCATCTAACTCTATACCATCGTAGCATCCAACCAAACGTATATAGTACTCACCATTAACCACAAATACCGCAGGCCTCAAAGCACCATGCAAACTACGAATAAAGAACTCCGACAACTCCCCCACATAACCTTCACTCTCAACATACTCGGTCTCCTGCACTTCAAGAAATGCAAGCACATAATACCTCCACTTCTTTCCCTTCCTGTATTTAAACACTATAAAGTCCTCGCCAACATCCACATCATCCGGACTAACCAGCGCAACTATATTATCAATAGGAACAAACCTATAGAACAGCTCCCTACCATACCTTATCCCAAGCAAAAAGCCAAGCAGTGAAAAAAGCGGGAGAAGAATAGCGGGATTCCTCGTAAATAATGCAACCATAATAATTATGATAAGAATCCATAGCGCCAGAAACAGCTTTAAGCCTGGGATGTACATTATCTAACCCCCATTCTCTTGGCTTTCTTTATGAAGTACGGATGTAGCTGTATGTTTTTCTCCCTTGCCTTATTCAGCTCATATTCATATGCCAGCATAAGGAACCTCTCAGCATAATCCCTCCCTTTACTCCTCGACACTTCCTCAATAAACCACTTATCCGCTATATTCAGAGCCTGCTGTAGGGTAACCTCAGATTGATACTTCAGCACAGTTAGGA
>QMRD01000243.1 GCA_003649225.1 Thermoprotei archaeon
CAGGAATCCGTTTCCGGAGAACCTACCTATGTCTCCACTAATAATTATACGTCCTCCATAGGTTTTCTCGATTTTCGCCCTAGATAATTTCCTAGATGCAATGGGATGCTTCGACATGAAATGCTTCATATACTCTAGAGGATTACCTCTAGTAGCTAATCCAACTCTAGCCCTATCGTCGTCAAGTGGCGTTATCCATACGAAGAATCCATTTGACCAGCTCGATCCCAAATATATTTCAGTAGTATCGACCTCGAGATCCTTAGCTCCTCTAACATCGTATTGAAGGGCCGGAATAATCTTCTGTTTTATATTATCGCCAAGAAGCTGTTTAACAATATTTCTTCCAGCTCCTTCAGCATTAACAAGCACCTTAGACCTATAGTTTCGGTCTCTAGTCTCTAATCTCCAAAAACCGTCGTTCCCAAATCTTACTCTTAACACCTTACTATTAGTCAGTACTCTAACATCCTGGCTTACAGCTACATCATATAAATATTGATCGAACTTTTCCCTATTCACTACGTACGCCTGATATTCCTCCCTTTTAACATAGATACTATATTCACCCGACGGAGAATATATCACAGCTCCTCTAAGCCTATTTTCAACGCAGTTTTTAGGCTTAATTCCGAGTCTAGAAAGACCGCTTACACTTAAAATTCCAGCACAATGGCAAGGACGACCTATAGTCTTATCTTCCTCAAATACTGTCGATAAATATCCCTGCTTCGCCAGCTCTATCGAAAATATAAGCCCTATAGGGCCAGCTCCAATAACAGCTACTTCCAGATCCCTAGTCATTCCTATGTTATCAGGCTCTCGATACTTTTATATGATAATTTCCTATAATTATCGATCATACCTGAGAATATTTTCATTAACGCCTTCAACTTCATGTATTCATCTAAGATGTTCTTTACGTGAGCACGCTTGTTTTCGTCCTGAATCTTATCAATATTACTTGAAAGTAGCTCAATTACCGGATTTAAATCGTTATCAATGAATCTATTTATGAAGCTCTTAAAAGCATCGATAAACGTTACAGCAGCCTTATAAAGTTTTCTCCTCCCTCTTCTACCAACAATGTAGACCATTCCCAGGCTCTCAAGCATCGATAATGCCGTACTTACAAGGCTCGGACTATAGTTAGTACTCAAAACTATCTCATGCTGAGTTAGCGGCTTAGGCGAAAGGATAAGTATCCCTAATACGCGGCCGAGAGGCCTACCTAGTCCCCATTTTTCACTGATATCCTCAAACTTGAGCATGAATCTTTCTTCTAGCTCTGTAATGCTCAATTCTTCCACCAAATATCATTATTAAAATTATATTAAATAAATTTACGTTTGAGAGGGCTTTTTGCCAGCCCTAATTAAAAGCTCAATAACCTCTCTATCAGTCGTCTGAGTAAAATCATAGTAAAACATGCCAACCGCATACAATATAGCTGGCTTAATCACGTAAATTAATTCATCGCAATACTTCCTAACAAAGTAGTATACGTCATCAGCAACTACAGGAGTCGCTACAATAACTTTATCTGCTCCACCGTTCCTACATGCTATAGCTGCAGCTATAACAGTTGCCCCAGTAGCTATCCCATCATCAACTAAAACAGCTTTTCTACCCTTAAGTTCAAGCTTTCTATTGCCCCTAAACTTCCTTATATAATCATTTAACACTCTTCTCTGATACTCAACTTCATCATCGATATAATTTTTAGGTACCCCTAGCTCAGCTACTATTCCCTTATTGATAAAAACTGCATCAAACTCCGAAATAGCACCTATAGCAAGCTCGGGATTATAGGGAGCTCTCAGCTTCCTAGAAACTATTACATCGAGCTCTAACCCTAAATTTGCGGCTACATGATATGCTACTACAACTCCCCCTCTAGGTATTCCAAGAATAAGAGCATCAGATAAATCAAGGCCACTTTTAATTATAGCTTCAGAAAGCTTTTCTCCAGCATCAACTCTATTCTTAAAATGCATAAACATCACTGTATATTTAACAGAATACAGATAATTAAGTATTCTTAAAAATTCTTACTGAATCGCCCTCCTTAACGTTAAGCATCTTAGAAGCATTACCCCTATTAACCGATATCTCAAGCAAATTAAAGCTATCTATTAGACAGAGCGTGACCCCCTCCTCTACGCTAGAGTAGTTCTTAACAAAGGGGATCTCCAATAGCTTACCCGCCACCTCTATAGACAGGATATCGCCCAGCTTAACTCCAATACCATACAATAGTTTATCCGGAATATTCGTAATAATGTTCCCGAACCTGTCAACGTATAACACTTCGCCATCTATATAACGATCATATGATCTAGGCTTAGGAAACCTAAGCCTCACCAAATCCCTGGGATCAATTTCACAGCCCAACTCGTTAATCTCCAAGCCTAATGAAAGGTAGGCGGCAGCAGGAGCAAAAATATCCCTACCATGAAAAGTCCTTGAAACAGCAGGAAGCATATACCTTGGATTACTCAATTCGACAACGCGTCTAAAGCCATCATCCTCAGCCACCGGATACATTAGACCGTTATCCGGACCCACCAGAAAGTAATTCTTAGTTTCAATTGCTATAGCTCTCCTATGTCCACCAACCCCAGGATCTACTACACATAAAAACACCGTTTCTTTCGGAAAATACTTATA
>QMRD01000244.1 GCA_003649225.1 Thermoprotei archaeon
CTATGAAATGGAGATACTTCATCGTACCGGGACGAACGTTGCCCATTGTCCATCTGCTAACATGAAGCTGGGGTCAGGTATAGCTAGGGTTCCCGAAATGCTTGAGAAGGGCATAAACGTAACTATAGGGGCTGATGGAGCGCCTTGTAATAATAATTTGGATGTATTTGTTGAGATGAGGCACGCCTCGCTTATACAGAAAGCTAGGCTTACCGATCCGAGGGTATTGCCGGCTCGTGAGGTTATACGTATGGCTACGGTTAATGGTGCTAAGGCCTTAGGTATAAGTGATATTGGTTCTATAAGGAGAGGCTCTAAAGCGGATTTGGTGTTAATATCTCTTAGGGATATTAATGTTACTCCCTTTACAAGCCTACATGATCCCTACTCGACGATAGTGTATTCTGCTAAAGCTTCGAATGTTAAGTATACTATAGTTGATGGGAGAATAGCTGTAGCTGAGGGGAGGCCTACGATCGACTTGAGGGACTTAGTGGAAAAGGTGCGTGATATAGCCTTTAAGCTTGCCGAGAAGATCGTTAATTAAGCCTGCTTTCTTAGATTAGCTACTAGTAGTATTGGAGAAAATTAATTTAATTAATGTATGTTTAAAATTGCTATGGGCGTTTCGTGGTATGTTAAGGTTGTTTATGAGTGGTATAGGGAGTGTGAGAAGAAGGGATTGAGCAACTGTGATAAGGAGGCATTTAGGAAGTTTGGTTATTGGAGGCACGAGGCAAGCCATGGAAGTTGCTATGAGCTATGGGAGAAAGCTGACGAGTACTTTGAGAAAATAGGGCTGGACTACAGGTATCCCGAATACCTTGACGTGAACAAGTTTTTCTGCTGGCCCTTCAAGGGAGAGTTAGATTATAATGAGAAAGTGTATAGGCTGCTTAAGGAGGCTCTAAGGTACGCCGAGGAGAATATTAACGATGAATTCCTAAAGCTCCATGCTAAGTTTCTAATAAAGCTTATTGAGACAGCTGAAAAGCTCAAGAGCGGAATAATCTGTATCTAATAATTGACTTTGCTGGGGTTGATTAAAGTCTTTGATGCTATGGAAAGGTTTATATATGAGTAAAATTTGGTTACGTAATATGGGTTACGTAATTTTTCGTACTGAGGTCTTTGATATTAATCGTATCCCCGGATGGCTTTTAATTTACGGTAGGAGGAAGGTTGGTAAAACCTTCCTTGTGAGGAGGTTTTTGAGCTATGATAGGTATTTTCTTGTTAGGCGAGATCTAACTATCGTGGATGAGGGAGGAGCTAGGCTGGCGTATACTGATTTCGTCGGTAAGGTAGTTAAGTTTTTGAAGTCTGGGATGACTGTTGTTGTGGATGAGTTTCAGAGGCTTCCTTTGAGCTTCATGGATGAGGTTGTGTTGGCTCATCCTAGTGGACGATTAATTCTGTTGGGTTCTTCGCTTAGACTTGTTCATAGGGTTTTTTCTACTGGTTCGCCTCTTCTCGGCTTAGTTACCCCATTTAGGCTTGATTTAATTAGGCCTTCGGATATTCTGCTATCTTTAGTTGAAAGAATTGGTGCTGTTGAATCTATCGAGCTTTGCCCCTTTTTGAGGGAGCCTTGGATAATCAAGTATATTGATATGTATGGTGGCGATTCCTCTAGATTTGTTTACGAGATTCTGAGGCTGAACTTTTATACTGTTAAGAGCCTTATTGGCGAGGTGTTTAGGGAGGAGGAGAGGGAGCTTACCTCTAGGTATGAGGCTATTCTAAGCATTGTTGCATCCGGTTATTGGAAGGTGAAGGATATAGCGGCAATTCTATATGGTAGAAGTTTAATTTCACGCCCTGATACTGGGCTTGTTAGGCAGTATGTGTTAAATCTCGCTCATATGGGTTTAATTGAGATTGTTCCGGTCGTTAATATGAGGGAGAAGTACGTTAAGTTGGCTTCGCCTATAATGGATCTATACTTCTTCATGGATGATAGATACAATATTGAGGAGGAGGGGATGCCCTCCTTCAATGAAGTAAAGGATGTAATAAAAACGAGGCTATGCATGTATGTACAGGATTTTATCGCTAAACTGTATTCTCAGATGCTGGAGCTGAAGCTTAACTACTACATTTCACCTAGAGTAGAGATAGATTTCGTGTTAACTAAGAGGAGGAGAATAGAAGTAGTTGGTGAGGTGAAGTGGAGAAGAAAAGTCGGTTCGAGGGATGTTGCACTATTTAGTAGGAAATGTGTTCAAATACCCTCTAGGAGACGTCTATTTATAGCTAAGGGAAAAGTTAAGGGCGCTGAAGGCATTGATGTCCGAGCACCTGAGGATGTAGTTAAGGATACTCTTCAATGGATGCGAGCCAGGTATCCCGAATATTTGGTTCTAATTAAGTACGAAAGACATTAGTACTAGCATGCTAGGTAAATATAGGGAAGCTGATTTATGGAGGGAGGGGATTGAAAGTTTTAGAGGTTATTGATCTTAGTGTATCAGTGTCGGGTAGGATTATCTTAGAGGATATTAGCTTTAGCTTAGATAAGGGTGAGGTAAGTGTTCTAATGGGTCCTAATGCTTCGGGTAAGACTAGCCTTGCTATGGCTTTACTCGGTCATCCGGACTATAAGGTGACTAAGGGTAGGATAATTTTAGATGGGGAGGATATTACTAACATGCCCCTGCATGAGAG
>QMRD01000245.1 GCA_003649225.1 Thermoprotei archaeon
ATGATGAAGTCCATAATAACGCTTGCAGACGCCCTGGATTCGATATACATGGACGACAAATCCTTTAAGGAGTCGATAGAACACGGGGTACTCTACTCCTGCGT
This sequence comes from Thermoprotei archaeon, assembly GCA_003649225.1. Taxonomy (GTDB): domain Archaea; phylum Thermoproteota; class Thermoprotei; order Thermofilales; family B9-G17; genus B9-G17. The sequence goes on from QMRD01000245.1 coordinate 105, forward strand.
ACTTCCGGGAAGCGGTAACATTATAGGCGGTAAGGCTGTAGTTATAAGAAACTATGCATCTAATACCGAGGATGCATTCATAAAATACGCCGGTATAAAGGCTGCACTAGGATTCAACCCCAGGAGACAGACCCAGTACAAGGGCGATAGACCCTACACGAGGATGGGCGTAGTAGCACTATTCAGGAATGCATTAATTAACGCTAGAAAGCAGATGAAGCTTATAGAGAAGGGGAAGAAGGTTCCCGAGGAAATAGATCCTGAAACAGACATGTTAATGGATGTTTTAAGGGGTAAGCACGTATTGAGGGTACACTTACATAAGACGGATGACATAATGACGCTACTAAGGCTGAGGTATGAGTTCGGGTTAAAAGTAACCATAGAGCATGCATGCGATGTCAACAACGAGGAGACATTCAGGAAGATTAAGGATGCAGGAATACCGATAGTCTACGGTCCAGTAGATGCCTTCGCATATAAGACCGAGCTTAAACACGAGAGCTGGAGGAATATAGGCAAACTAGTTAAGGTCAATCCCTTCTACGGACTAATGACCGATCATCCAGTAATACTACAGAGAAACCTACTGCTACAATTAAGGTTCTTCAGGAGGTTCGGATTAAGCAGGAGCGAATGTATATCGATAATAACGAAGAATAATGCAGAGATACTCGGCTTAGATAGGGAGCTCGGAACGATAGAGCCTGGAAAGTGGGCGTCAATAGTATTGTGGAACGGCGATCCGTTCTCCCTCGAATCCTACCCAATAGAAGTCTACGCTGAGGGACGTAAGGTATACGGCGGCAAGTAGGAGCATGCCTATGAAGCTCTCCTTCGTTGATACGCACTGCCATATACACATGGAGGAGTTCGACCAAGATAGAGATGAAGTAATAAGAAGAGCCCGACAGACAGGCGTAGTCGCAATAGTAACCTCAAGCATAACCAGGGACGGTTTCTGGAGGGCTAGGAGGATAGTCAACAGTTATCAGGGCTACGTACACCATTCGCTTGGGCTGGATCCATCTATAGTCGACTTTAAGATAGCAAGGGAGATGATGGAGCTAGCCGAGGAGTACTACGATAAGATAATAGCAATAGGGGAAGTTGGATTAGACTACTGGAGAGTAAAGGATCCCGGATTAAGGGAGAGGCAAAAGCTAATTTTCATAGAATGGATTAAGCTAGCTAAAAAGCTCGACAAACCAATAGTAGTACACTCCAGAAGCGCTGGCAAATACGCCATAGAGATATTATTGAGGTACTCAGCCACAAGGGTATTAATGCACGCGTTCGACGGCAGGCCATCGAGAGCTAAGCTGGGCGTACTAAACGGCTTCTACTTCTCAATCCCTCCCTCGGTAAACTACTCCAACCAGAAGATGAAGCTAGCCAAAAACATACCTCTTGAAAACCTCGTACTGGAGACGGACTCCCCAGTGTTAGCCCCCGAGAGGGGCGTCAGGAATGAGCCTGCAAATATAGTGTACAGCGCTAGGAAGATATCGGAGTTAAAGGGGATAGAGCTTAAGGAAGTAGCTAAGGCGACAACTAGAAACGCTGAAGAGCTTTATAACATGGAGTTTACAGCCTAATTTTTCTTTAGTTAATCCTTATTTACCATAGGTTACATCTAGTAGATGGTGTGTCCTTATGAATGATGTTAATGCATTACAGAAGCTTGGCTTCAGGGATAGGGAGGCGAGAATTCTCGCTGAGTTAATGAAAAATATGTGGATGACCGTTGATGAAATAGCTAATAGGACGGGAATTAAAAGACCTCATGTATACGTTATTCTTAATGATCTACAGCGTAGAGGCTTCATAGTTAAAAGCGCTGGAAGACCATCAAAATATGCTCTAAATCCCGACTTAGAGCTCTTTAAGAAGCTAGCTGTGAGAAAGATAGAGGAAATAAATGAGTCGATAGAAACATTGGCTAAAACGTTAAGTAGTAGAAGGCTAAAATCCGGTATGGCTATGTATAGCGACGCTCAACTATTCATCAAAAACCTCCTAGATCATTTAAATAGGGTATCCATGAGAGCGTGGGCTTCAGTGCCAACCCCCTTGGTTTTAGATATTAACCTTCCAAAACTACTACGCAATCTTGCTTTAAAAGGCATTGAGGTAAGGCTAATAATCGGTGACTTTGACTACTTTAAGAATAGGCATCACGACTACAGGTTTTTAAGATACGTTGAGCCGCTCCCCCCTTTTATACTATTCTTTCTTGACGATACAGTCTATCTCGGCCTCATATATAATAGCAGGGTAGTGTATGGCTTCGTAGTCTACGATGAAAAGCTTGTCCAGAACCTGGAGAAGTATTTTGAGCACATATGGAGCGAGGATTATGCTAAGACGCTATATAGAGTTAAGGCTAGGTATCCAAGGCCGTATTAGGTGGTTGCACTGTTTGTAGATATTCACTGCCACCTCTACGAGTTTGATCCAAGGGAAATAAGCAGGTTTAGCAATATGATCATTGTCGCAGTATCCGATGACCTAAATTCCTCAATAAAGACCCTAAAACTAGCTGAAACTTATGGGAAT
>QMRD01000246.1 GCA_003649225.1 Thermoprotei archaeon
ACCAACCATCTCCAGTAGCTCCCTAACCCTCCTCATAGCGGTCTTCTTACTAACCCTTTTATGGATCATTATGGCTTCAGCTATCTGATCACCAACCTTTATGACTGGATTTAAAGCGTTCATGGCGCCCTGGAAGACCATTGATATACGCCTCCACCTAATCTCCCTCCTAAACTTCTCCAAATCCATCTTTAGGATGTCTACGCCGTCTAACAGTATCCTTCCACTATATATTTTGGCGTTTATAGGAAGTATCCTCAGAATGGTTATAGCTAGGCTGCTTTTACCACAGCCGGATTCCCCGACGATGCCTAAAGTTTCGCCGCGGTCAAGAGAGAATGATACCCCATCCACGGCCTTAACATGACCCTTACCCAGTATCTCATAGTACATTCTCAGGTTTTCAACTTCGAGCAGCATCTAATCACGTATCGCTAGTTGTAACTTAGTTTTCTTTAAACAATTTTCCTAATATATTTAACTTTACTCTTAATCCCTATTTTACACGTATTATTCGGTCGTGCTTAAAGATATAAACTTTAAAATATTATTATTCTAAGGAACCTTGAGGTGGTATGGTGGAGCTTAAACTTGTCGAGACATTTTTCAAGAAGAAACCAGGCGGATTCTTCGTAATTCCCGAAAGCGAGCCAACGTTCTCGGCGGCGTTGGCTACCGATTTCCTCATAGAGTATTTAGGATTAAAGGAAATTGGCTACATTAAAATACTGGATAGACCATTAACGATATATGTTGTTGACGGATCATTTAAGCATGCACTAAGGATCTTCGGTAGGGAGGATCTAAATCTCGCCGTTTTAAGGCTGTATCATGTGGACGTACCTAAAGGGGAGATTGGATCCTTTTATGCTCATTTAAGCAGGATACTGATGGAGTGGATCGAGAGAAGTGAAATAGAAACTCTTCTCGTATTAGGAACAATGTATCCGGTTGAGGAGAAAGAGAGCGGCGATGTCTGGATAGCTACTGAGGACTGGCTTCGCGAGAAATATAGTAAATATGGCTTTAAACCACTACCCTCGACAACTATTTCGGGGTTAGCTGCAAATATGCTGGAGGAGTGTTTAGTGAAGAGAATCGATGGAATATATCTGGCAGCGGAGTCCGAGGTCTACAGGCTGGTATCTGAGCTAGGCAAGAAGATTAGTGAGGGAACTTTAAAACAATCGCAGGCATTCGAGTATCTTGGAAGGGTTATTCCGGATGTTAGGGCAGCCACGCTTCTAGTGGAGGCTGTATCGAAAATACTTGGATTAAAAGTTGATGTTAAAAAACTTATGGAGGTTAGGGATTCATACAATAGGCTTTATATGCAGGTAATGGAAAAAATTAGGGCTGCAAGGACTGTTCCGGTCTTTGTAGGATAGCCTACCTTCTAGCTCTTTTTATAATTGTATCGCCGATCTTAATTCCAAGCGGAATGACTAGATATTTTGCGCCCTTACGTTCTCTAGGTAACTTTACGACGAATCCCCTGATAGTGACGTCGGTATTTGGCGATATATAGTCCCTCCAATCCACCTCTGTACCGTTTTCAGATACCCATTTACCTTTCATAACAACTAGCCCCGTAATGTTGCCCTTAGTAACTATGATGTAGTTATCCCCAATCTCGGATACAGTAGCGTTGAATGTAGCCTTCCTAGCATGGCTTCTAATCCACCTATAGATTCTCCTCCTAATCAGCTTGACCAACCTAGCCCTATATATGGTGAAGTTATCGGCCTTAATCACTAGAGCTACGGGCACGCTCCTATTGTTAGCCCTAACAACAGTGGCTAACACCCTAATCTCCATGCCATCGTTGAACAGATCCTTAATTTCGCTCCAATTATATACCTCCCTATCCTTAACCCATTTCCCGCCACAGAACAGCGGTATGCTCCTATTTATCCTCTCAACATACACCTTCAGCCCTTTATCTCCAACCTTCTCCACGACACCCGAAAACCTGACTGTTCTTCTAACTATCTTCGGTTTAGCCTCAACTGCTATCGTGAATACGGATGCAATGCTTAATGCAACTATTATTACCAGCAGTATACCTAATATCCTGTTCATTCGACCACCAAATACCCTGATGGGGGGTATTTAAATAAAGGTTATGTACTTATCGTACATATCGTGGGAAAGCCTAAACATCTAAAGATATCGAAAATTAGCCTAAGGTTAGTGTGTGTCTCAACAGCTGAAATCGCCACTTGGTATATCTGACCGGCATCGAGCTTAGGAACTTTTGCACAATTCAGATAGTAAAATAAGGCTAAGGGACTAGGGATGAGATAGTTGTTTCAGAAATTAGTGATAGCCTCAGAGGGGAGGAAGGGAATAACCCGATTCTACCTCATGGCAAGGTATCTCCCCACTACTTTCCATGCAGATACCGGCTGAACCTTTTTCTCACGTCTCTTAACGTGTGGTTTAGGTAGGAGCAGTGTATCGAATTTACCGATTGAGCTAAGTATATTGTGTTCATACAGGAACCTGGTGCCGTAGTCTCCCTTAATAAACATTGGATGATTTAGAACTGTTAAATGTAGCGGAATGTTTGTCTTAATTCCGCCTATAACGTACTCCTTAAGTGCGTTCATCAGCCTTTTAATAGCCTTCCTCCTATTGCCCGCCC
>QMRD01000247.1 GCA_003649225.1 Thermoprotei archaeon
ATGCTAAACGAATTCTAGTTGATCTTAGGGTTGTACATACTAAGTTCCAAATGTTTCTAAAGGACTTCGATAGCGGTAAGGTTGTTCCCGAGAGCGAGTGGAGGGCTTCGCCTAGTAGGCTACGTATATTGCAGGAAATTAGCTCGCTTAAGAAACATATAGACTTGATAACTAAGATTCTGAATGAAGTTAATGTGGAGGATGAAGTTATTGTCCTTAATACGTATCTGGATAGAGGCTTAACTCCCGATAAAAGAAAGACTGTAGAATCATTCTTTAAGGATTTATATGATGTATGGTCGTCGAGGAAGATAGCTCTCCTTAGGAAAATGGAGAGCCTTAAGTCAAAGATTGAGTCAATAGACGATAAGCTTAGAGAGCATGAGATCAGGTTTGCTATCGGCGAATACGATCAACTACAGTTTAACTCTATTAGGATAAAGCTTGAATCCCAGCGCAGTGAGTTAACTGATGAGATAGCTAGGATTCAGGACGAAATAAGTAGAGTTGATACAGCGTTCTATAACTGCATGAGGATTCTGGGTGGTGCTAAATGAGAAGAATATTTTTGATTCTGGTTCTTCTTCTCGTAGTTCATTATGTTCCTCCGTATCCTTCCAAGCCCACAGAAGAAACTGGATTCAGAAAAATTGTTGTTCTTAACCCTCTACCCTTTGAATATAATGGGCTAATATATTTCGATGTGAAGTTTTCGTACGGAGAAGCCTATAACGGGACGTTATCCGTAAAGTATGAGGAAGGACAGGAGACTAGCTATTATATTCTCGATGAGAAATTCTATGGTAATTCATGCTTTTACAGCACGGTTAGGCTAGCCGTATACGTTAGGGTGCCGCCGTTCTCGTATAGGAATCTACTGGTTGAATTCTACAGCAATGAAATGGTTGGAAAGCATGTTGGAAACTTTATTGTAAGGCGTGAAAACGCTACTGGAGATATAGTGGTCTACACTAGTTCCGTTAATGCCAGGTTTAATATAAGTGTGTACGGCGGTCTATATAGGCTTATATTAAAGAATGTATCCGATGAAAGCATAAGTATTTACGGATTTAATTTCCCAGGCTTCTCGATATTCCTGTCTAATGGCTCTATCGTAACCTCAAGCGACCTGGATATTCAGGGAATATACGTTGATGTTAATAGCTCTCTCGTATCGGTTATAAGAATAGTACAGGAGGGGTACGGAATAAACTACACCAGGATCTATTACTTCTCCTCGTTCACCCCTCTAGTCTATATGGAATTAACGCTTGAAATCAATAGATCTTACGATATTAAAGCAATCTATCCCATAATCCTGGATTTAAACGGCGAAATATTTGATAAGATAAACGCCAGAAATAATGTTACGGTCAAATTAAGTGAAGACCATATAGTTAAAAGCATTTATCCGGCTCCTTCATGGCTATACCTTAACTCCGGAGAAAAACGTGGATTAGCTATTCTCATTAATGATACAATGCTAAATCTCCCGCTAATACTGAATAAGACTATAGTGAATTATTTAAATCAGACAGCCACAAATGAAACAATAACATTTTATAGTAATATTGTTAGGAACTTCACCTCGATACTTTATGCATCCAAGAGTATTAGCGAGGGATTAAACATAACCTATCTAATTGATTCGCTCGCCTACCTGCAGAACTTAAGCGATGCCCTAGAGCTGTTGATTGAAAACTCCACCGACGGACTTTTCAATTTAAGTAGTTCTCTTAGGCGTTTAGTAGTATTGAAGGAGGGGGACACCTTATCGCTGGCTTATCAGCTTGAACCAGATATTGTCAAGAATAATACCCTAAGCCTTAAGTACGGAGTATGTCTAGCTTCGATATATTCGGATAGCGTGGATAGGCTGAGAAAATTGATGCTTGAAATGCTTCTGAAGATGCATTTACAGCTTTCTCCCGTGATCTATCCATTTAGAATGGGGCTTAGTTCCCCCTCCGAGGTTGAGGTTGATGAGCTGTTTAACGTAACAGTGCTTGTGGATGTAATGGAGAACGTCAGGAACCTCACGTTAGCTGTGAACGTTGATGAGGGGCTTAAGATAATCGGAAATAATTCGCTTTACTTCCTAAATTTATCGTCTGGTAGCAGTATTTCAGCAAACTTTACCGTGCTACCGTTAGTTGAAGGTATTCATGAGATAGAAGTTTCAATGCTAAGTGAATACGGATACACTACACTTGAAAAGATTGTTAATGTTTCAATAATACCATTTATACCTAAGAGGAAAGAGCCTAGGTTTAATTTAACTATTAGGTGTAGCGATTACTTGGGAAAGCCCCTCCCCAGCTGTATAGTATTGCTTTACTCAAATACTAGTGGTGAGGTGGTAGCAAAGGGAGTTACAAACTCAAGCGGTATTATTGAATTCCGTAACCTAACCTCGGATAACTACATTGTCCTAGCCAAGTATAACGAGCTATGTATGAATAGAAGTTTATACCTAGCTGGAAATGTAGACTTTAATTTTAACTTTAGCCTAGCCGATATGACGATACAGTTAATTGATAGCTATGGTAAGCCTATTAAAGGACTATACGTTAGCCTACTGGACAGTGAAGGTAATCTCCTCTTCATGGACATAAGCGATGATAATGGTATGGTATTCAAGTCTAGA
>QMRD01000248.1 GCA_003649225.1 Thermoprotei archaeon
GTATTAAGAGGCCGGTAGCAGTTATAATATTTTTAATCATTCTAGTGTGGCTTCCCGAAATTCTGGTCGCTATTGGACTTTTGCCTCAAGCACCCTTCACGGTAGATTGGAACAGTCTGTTTGGCGGCAAGTGATGGATATGATAGATATCAACTATTCTTTTTTATCTTTAAGTTTTATAATTAGTTTCATCGAGTTTATCTATGGTCTACATTTGTATAGTCTTGTTGATGAGGTTTCTAAAAATACTGGTTTGAGATATATGGTTAATGCTATTGCAGGTCTTATTTACGTGTCTATAGGATTATCTTCCCTAGCTTTAATTGATGAACTTAAATTTAATGTTCATGAGGATCCCGAGGGATTTTACTCCGGGTGTGTGGATAACATATTCGGATATATTGTCGGTATAGCTGCTGTTGCTGCAAGATTACAGTCTACTATGGTCTTAAGCCCGCTGGTCGGCATTTGGATAAGCCTAACGTGGCTGACAGGTTTTGTAGGTCAGACTCTTGCAATTATATTATATACTATGTATGTGCTTTACAGGATAGTTAACCTCGTATATGGTTTAATGGTAAGTTTAGGCGTAGCCCTACTTGCTTCAGAACGAACCAGAGTTATAAGCGGCTCTTTAATAGCTAGCCCCATATGTTTAAAAATTTATTTGAGCTGGCTTCCACTTGCAGAACCTGTTAAAACTGTTAAGGATATAGAGTTTCCGATTAAGGGTATATTTCAAGAGGTAGGTGATATTGTTAGTGCGCTGTGGAATGGGCAGAGCGGATTGCTTATAGATGGATTAAAGTTTACTGAAGCACTTGTATTCATATCCTTCAGCTGGAGCCTAACCGTGCTGATAATTTTAGGGCTGAGCAAAGTATTCGGGGGTATACCCCATGTCATTTCCTCTAGAATATAGTAGCACTGCATTGGCTATTGCATGGTGTTTTACTTTTTACGAATTTATATATTTTATTATTAGATTTATAAATCTTGATGAGCCTAGTAGACGTGAATATAATGCAGTATTGTGGAGTTTAGGCTGCCTAATAATAACAAGTTTCCTTCTAACATTCGATTTAGTGGGCTATGTTGGACTGGACTACAGCCGTGTTATTGATGATTTAAAGGGTAGTGCGTACAAACTGGAGGTTAATGGTAACTTAACGTATATGGCTTATTCTCATTTAGCACTATTCGGTGCAATGCATGGAATAATTACTGAAACAGCAGCGTTAATCGCCGCAGTATTCAGTTTTTTCAGCACTGGAAGTCCAATGCTGTTTGCAGGCTTAAGTCTAGCTCGAGGGATGTATCGGATGGAAACGGGATTGGCTGTTGCAGGTATGTATTTATCGCAGAACCTTATCGTTTTAGCTACTGTATTTAGGTTTATAGCCTACTTCTCGGCATGCATATATCCCCTTTTATACGTTATTGGATTAGGTCTCCTTCCTTCACGTAATTTTAGGAGTTTAGGCGTATCGTTCATAGTTTTTAGTTTGTGCTTAGGAGTATTTCTACCAGCCATATTAATTACCTTAAACTACGACTTTATGCCGTATAATATAAAAGAGTCTCCTCCTGCAGGAGCTGGATGGCTTAAGCTTAACCCGGTCGTAAAGGTGCCTACTAGAAGTGGTGATAGGTTTTTTAGGGCGCCTCCAGGTGTTGTGCTCATATTACGTGGTAATGTAAGTTATCTAAACGGCTCTAAACGAGTATATGAAGCATGGCATTTCGTTGATGGATGTAATCCATGGCCGCATCACTCATTTAATGGAACAGTTATCCCATGTAGTAGGCGCTATAGTATTGAGCCTGTTGGATGGTATAGATGTGTAGGTCTCATCTGGAGTTTTCGTAGATTTAATGTGTTTTCTGATGTTGTGTACGTTAATTCATCTAATTTTAACCGTGGGGTAAACAGTAGTATGCGTTTTGAGCCGGTTGAGGGCGAGAGGTATGCTACTATTACGTGTTATCCCGTTAGCAGTTTTGAGGATGGGTATTTAATATTATATAGTGATATTGAAACGAACACAGGCTGGGTTGATCTAAGTAGGGGCTGGATCCTAATTGGAAACTATAGTTTAAACAGCTACCTAGGTTGCCCCAGATTTAAGGCTGTTTTAACGAGAAATCTCCGTGTTGTTAAGGCTAAGGGTTTCTTTAAGGTTGTTAGGGTTGTTCCCGCTGTGGTTGAGGTTGAGCTTGAAAACGGTACTGTAGCTAACGTAACAATATTTCCTAACGTAACGTACAGGAGGGTTGATGACAACGTGTTTATTCCCGAGGAGAAGCTGGATGAGTTTCTAACCGTTTTGGAGCAACTTAGTGTTGGGGACTATTATATTGAGAAGATTGATTGCGTAACGTACCGCGTAGTATTAAATATCTCAAATCTCAAATTCGAGGAGGAACTAACGGATAAGTTGGATGCTACATATATGTATCTTGTAGACTGGACTAGAATTAATGAAGTGCTTAGCTTTTATAGCAGACCATATTACTTGGTGGCCTCAATATCGTATCCTGAAAACTGTACAGTGCTGAGGAACGCCAGCATAACGATACTGTGCGACGCATGGTTCCTAAACCATTTAACGAAAACAGTACATACCCCATGTGGCACGAC
>QMRD01000249.1 GCA_003649225.1 Thermoprotei archaeon
AGTTATGATATTTTCATTAAATGCTATAATCGATACTAAAAATAGACATACTACATCAATGAAATAACTTTTAATATATCATTTTATGCCAACAATTTTCTCTGTTTTTAATGATAGTATATACTAACTAAAATACAAAAATTTTAAATAATAGATTACTAATTAAAGCTTTTAATAATATTAAACCAATAATGGGTGACGATTATGCTTGCAAAGAAAAGCATGAAGATATCACCAATACTTGTCGCCTACATTATTTTCACTATTTTGATAGCTAGTATTGCTCCAGCGGTATACGCTCAATCCTATAATATAACTGCAGATACTGATAAGAGAGATTATAAAAGAGGAGAGACGATTCATGTAAGCGGTAGAGTTACTTCAGATGGATCTGGCGTTAGTGCTACTGTTGGCTATGAAGTTAAAGATCCAAACGGTAATAGAAAAGATTTCGGTTCGGTTAATACGGATAACCAAGGATACTTTTCTTTCAGCGTAACGTCTGGAAGTACCTGGGCTTTAGGGGAATATAAGATTACCTTAAAAATTTCCGGTACAACTGTATCTAAAACCATAAACTTTTACCTTAAGGATACATCGACAATAAGCCTACGTGCTAGACCAAGTGAGGTTGCGGTAGGGCAAAGCGTTACTTTAGAAGGAAGTATTTCGCCTAATCCAGGGGTTGTTTCCGTGAAAATATATATTTACTCTACTAGCGGTTGGAAATTACTTAAAACTGTATCTACAGGCTCAACTGGACGTTATAGTTGTAGCTGGACTCCACAGCAGAAAGGTACCTTTAAGTTTAAGGCTAAGTGGGATGGCAATGATAAATACTTTGGGGCTGAGAGTAGCGTTGTTAAGGTAATAGTTGGTAAGAAGGCTTCGTCTATATCTCTTGAAATAATGCCTGAGGATGCGGAGTTATACAGTATTATAACTGTTAAGGGTAGCCTATCTCCTAGCCTTGATAATGTTGAAATAACCCTGGAGTATACTAAGCCTAATGGTCAAATAATAAAGAAAACTACCAGAACAGATTCTGAAGGAAAATTTGTTGATACTATTAATGCTACAATGTTTGGAGAGTGGAAGGTAGCTGCTTCATGGGCAGGTAATGAGGATTATGCGGGATGTAAGAAAAGCCGAACGTTTACTGTATGGGCGAGCCCAACGTTAACCCTTGTTCCATCAGCGACTGTTGTTCTTCCAGATTCTACAGTCTATCTAGTTGGAAAACTAACGCCATATGTTCCCGGTTTAACAGTAGAGATATACTACTCCAGATATGGTGGCGAGATTCACTGCTTGGTACAGCTACGGTTAACGAAAGCGGGGTATATGTTTTCGAATGGAGAATAGATAGTGTTGGCGTGTTTAAGTTAAAAGCTGTGTTTAGAGGAACTAAAGGACTTAGACCTTGTGAAAGCGAAGTTGCAGAAGTTACCGTTAAGACCCATATTGCAAGTAGCATAGAGGTTCAATCAAACTTTGAAGTATTAGAGGGAGAGAGCATAGTAATAAAGGGTAAGCTAAATCCCCCCATGGAAACAACATTGTCCATATACTACAGCCTAAATGGTGGACCTTGGATACTATTAACTAATATTACTACCTCTTCTGATGGATCATTCACATTTAAATGGACTCCAAGTGAATATGGAATATACCTTATATCAGTAATATGGAAAGGGACAGGAATATTCTCTCCGGTCCAGAACAGCACACTAGTATGGTATAAGAGAACTACATTCAACGTGTTAATAACTGTTGTTGATTCGTTAAATGAAACATTAGGCAATGTTAAGATCGAGATATATAAGGATGATAAACTGATTTCTAGTCAAATAACTGGAAGTCTTGGAACAGCTGAATTTACATTAAAGAGAGGAAACTATACAATAAAACTATTCTACGAAGAAACAGCCGTCGGAAAGAAAACCATAGAGATTTTAAGCGATGTAAATCTAGTGATTAAAGCGAATGTATATCAACTTAAGGTCAAAGTTTTAGATGAGAATGAAAATCCGGTAGAAGGCAAAAGTGTAACTTTAAAAAATAAGCATAGCATTACAGAGAAAACCAACAGCGACGGCTTAGTAGTATTCAGTAGATTACCCATAGGGGAATACACTGTTATAGTAGATAGCATTGAATATAAGATAAAGTTAACTTCAAACACGTACGTGCTTATAACAATAACTAAGGCTATGATTGTGGAGAATATAATACTGCCTCTATTCATCATAGTAGTGGGATTACTCCTAGCAACAATATTCATATTATTAAGAAAAAGGCAGTTAAGTAAATAAATCAACGCTCTTGTTTTTAGGTTAAATGATTTATTGTTGTAATGCATTTATAGCTTATGGATCGGGTTAAGCTTAAGCTAACCCTCACAGATGAACAAATAATAGAGATGCTCCGAAAACACCGCTGGCCCAACAGCATAAAATGCCCATACCGCAAATCAGCAAACTAGCCAAAACGGCAACGCACCAAACAAGCCATACCTCCAACGCTACCTATGCAGAGCCTGCGGCAGACAGTTCAGCGATACAACAGGCACACCCTTCGCCTGACGGAGCTACCGCCAAGCGAAGTACTCACGATAGCATACCTATACTTCAAGCTGGGG
>QMRD01000250.1 GCA_003649225.1 Thermoprotei archaeon
GAGAGAGGTATTCTAGTAAAGTATTTGTTATCTAGCATGGGGTTTGACGTGTTTGAGGTTTATCCATATTCTTTAGTAAAGATACTAGGAGTTAGTGATAGAAGTATTTTTCTCCTAGAGGCTAGACGTAGAGGGTATCAAGTGGAGGGAGATATAAATAGGCATACCATAGATGCATTCATAGCAGCTATTATAGGGAAACTATATTTAGAGAATAAAGCATATCTATTTGAATCCTATGATGGAGCAATAATATTACCGAAAGAGAATTTAAATATGGAGGATATTTTTTAGTTATGCTCTCTAAATACCCTAGATTGGCCGTAGACGTGGTTGTTGTCTTTGAAGATGGAAGTATAGTACTTATAAAGCGGAAAAATCCGCCATTTAAGGGCTGTTGGGCGCTACCCGGAGGTTTCGTAGAGTATGGTGAAACAGTTGAGGAAGCTGCAGTTAGGGAGGTTAAAGAGGAAACAGGGCTTGATATAAAGCTAACGAAGCTGATTGGTGTCTTTTCCGATCCTAATAGAGACCCAAGAGGACATGTTGTTTCAATAGCATATATTGGAAAACCTATCGGCGGTCAATTACATGCATCAAGTGACGCGGAGAACGTAAAATTATTCAAAGAAATCCCTAAGAAACTGGCATTCGATCACGATCTAATAATTAGAAGAGCTCTCAGCCTTATTCGGGTCGAATTATCTTAATTTCATACCGCATTCACTGCAATATACTGCTTCGATAGGTATCTCAGCACCACAGTATACACATTTCTTTAAACCGTAGTAGAGATATTCTCTTGAGGTCCTTATGTTTGCTCTGGAGTATACAAGCCATGCAAACATTAAGCCAAATGCCGTAGTCATTCCTGGCTTAATGTACATTGATATGCTTGGAGCTAGCATTATGAACAGCGCTTCTAATGAAAGTCCTATTATATAGTCTGGAACAATTATGTATAGGTAACGTCTTTTAGACAGAAATTGTTTTGCAGCTTCACTTAATGCATCAAATCCTTTATATCCCGATATCATGAGGGATGCAATCGATAGAAAGTACAGTGGTGATAAAATTATGGTTATTGAAAGTAGGCTACCTACGAATCCTATGAGTAGTAAGCTAAGGATGTTTTCAGCGGAATGGTAAAAGCTACTTCTAACAGGGTTCTTTGAGCCATACTCGCTTAACTTTATATAGTTTGAAAGAGCTCCTTGGAAGAAGGTTATTAAGGTAAATTGTATTATGGTCGAGGAAATATACCACATTAACATATTTTCAGGCAGTCTATCCGTTATCCCATAGGGCCATATGATATACTGAATCATATATGCCAGCAGGGCTGAAACTATTGTATATGCTATAATAATCATCATCCTACTTTCACCAGTACATCTACTCTTCTAACCATATCATATAAAAAGATTTCATTAACCATCATATTTGCGGCGGTGGTTTTCTGTCCTGCGAAAAAATTTTAAGAGCATGCCTTTTTCTGATTATAGGGTTCATACGCTTTTTAGAAGGTGATGCCATGTCTCATGTAAAGCCAGAAAAGGTTGCCAGGTTCGAGCGAATAGGTATGCATAGCCACATTAAGGGTTTAGGTCTAAGAAATGGTAAAGCATTACCTATAGCTGATGGATTAGTTGGGCAGATTAAAGCTAGAGAGGCGGCTGGGATTGTTGTCGAAATGATTAAAAGTGGTAAAATGGCTGGAAAGGCTATTCTTTTTGCAGGACCTCCCGGTACAGGAAAAACCGCTCTAGCAGTAGCTATAGCAAAGGAGCTAGGAGAAGACACTCCCTTTATGGTTCTTTCAGGTTCTGAAATATATTCAGCTGAAATGAAGAAAACAGAGGTTTTAATGCAAGCCATGCGTAAGGCTATTGGAGTAAGAATCCGCGAATTTAGAAAGGTATATGAGGGAGTTGTAAAAGATCTAAACATAAAGTTTGATAGACATCCATATAATCCATATCAGCAGATACCAGTGGGAGCTAAAATAACTCTTAAAACAACAAGCGAAGAGAGAACCTTTACGGTCGACGAAACAGTAACTATGGAACTATTAAGTAAAGGCGTTAATGTTGGTGATGTCATATGGATAGATGCCGAGTCTGGGAAAGTAACAAAAGTTGGTATTTCCGCTGAGGCAAAGGAAAGCATAGATATAGGTGTAGCTAGGAAGGTGCCTATACCTTCAGGACCTATAGCTAAGGAAAAGGAATTTGTCTATACAGTTACACTCCATGACCTAGATATAATGCATGCAAGAAGGGGTAGCATTTTCAGTTTACTATTCGGTGGACGTGAAGAAAGAGAGATCTCGCCTGAAACAAGAGCTACAGTAGATGAAATGGTTAAAAAGATGGTTGATGAAGGAACAGCCGAAATAATACCTGGAGTATTATTCATCGACGATGTTCATATGTTAGATATAGAGGCATACAGTTTCCTTTCAAGAGCTATGGAAGGCGAGCTTGCACCCATAATAATTCTAGCGAGCAATAGGGGGTTTGCTAAGATAAGAGGAACTGATATGGTGGCACCACATGGAATGCCCATTGATCTTCTTGATAGGCTACTGATAATAGAGACTAAGCCCTATGACGAGAATGAAATAAGGGAAATC
>QMRD01000251.1 GCA_003649225.1 Thermoprotei archaeon
CGCTCCATAAACGAGAAATTGAAGAGAGAAAATAGTTTTTCCACACCCCGTCTCTCCCGCCACAAGATACGTTTTTCCTCTTAGAAATCCTCCACCGAGCAACTTATCCAGAAGCTCTATACCCGTTTTAGCATATACCCTATCATATCTAGGCTTCTCTCTAATTACGACAGCACCTAGATCTTGATCTTCGCTTACTGTTTGTACAACAGGATTGCTTACTTGTTGATTGATGCTTGGTGATATAGCTTGAACACCTATACATGGAGGATTATTTGGATCACTGATGAACCTCATAAGTTTTAGGCAAAATCCGGTGGATGGTGAATAATGGATACAGTTCCTGCATGTTCTTACAGCCATGCCAACACCTAACTTTACTGAGAAGAGCAATCCCTATAAGGCATAGGGTAGCTCTCATAATTATGCTTTACGTTTAGATACCACATGCTATGCTATTTCACCTTATAAATTTAATATAGTTAATGAAACTAAGATAATTTAGGCCTTACTTCTATATCGACCCCCAGCCTTTTGCCGACTCTATCTATCCTTTTCTTGAATTTTCCCATAATAATCGGTAAATATTCAGGATCTATTGAAATAATTACCTTCCCCTCGCTAAGCACGTCTATATCAATGCTTTCATCCGGAATATATCTACGGATAATCTTCTCTATACTTCTCCTTATACGTTTTTCCTCTTTACTTTCGTACCTCTTTATGGGGACAACAAATGTCCTCTCGCCGAAAACATACATTTCATACTCAGGTTTTCCTGTAAGAAAATCTTTTACTACAACCACCGGCCTTGCTAGATCCGCCTCCCTTAATCCATGCGGAATTTTCACCGTAGTCTCCAGCTCATATACCTTGTTTATGGCGCCATCCTTGATGAATATCACCGTATCTATTATGGATGGAATCATTCCAAGCTCCACTCTCCCTACAAACCTCTGAATAGCATCTATAGCTGAAGTTGCATGTACAACACCAATTAATCCAATCCCAGCTAGCCTCAAATCCGTGTAGAGCTCAAAATCCTTAGTATCCCTCATCTCATCGAAAACCGTATAATCGGGCCTCGAAAGCAGAAGTACATCATGTATCTCCTCTGATGTAGCGTAATTCTTAGAATACTGCGTTATTTCATCCGGCAACTGCATGTCTCTTGGAGACTCCACGGTCTTAACTACCTTTCCTTTCCTCATATAATATTCCGCTAGTGCCTGGGCGAAAGTAGTTTTACCCATTCCAGGAGCGCCAGCTATTAGAATACCCTCCGCCTTCTCCTCCAGCCTCACAATCAATTTTTTAGGTAAATTATAGTCTTCAAGCTTAAGCTTAATGACCGGCCTAACAGCCGTTACCTCCAATCCGTCAGAGAAAGGAGGTCTAGTTATAACTATCCTATAGTTTTTAATCTGAATTATTGTAGAGCCAGGCCTCTCAACCTCAATGAAAGCATCCCTAGATTCCCTGGCAACCTCATATATGTTTCTAACTATACCCTCAAGTTCAGCCCTAGAAATAGGCTTTGAATCTAGAAGCTTAAACTTCCACTTCCCAGGAGTGCCTATTTTAGCATAAGGTATAACGCCTTCTTTCAGATGAACAGACATAGTTTTATCATCAAAGAACTTTTCAATAAGAAAGCCGTCCCTAGATTCGTCACCTAAGAACAATGCCTTAACGCCAGAAGCAATACATGTCCTATACTGTATCCTATCACACGTAATTACAGTAGCATTCCAGTCCCTTGCAAGCTCCCTAACAACCTCATCGACATTTAAGTCTCTAGAAACCCTATAGCCTTGAGGAATATCCCTAACAACCTCAATCTCAACACCGTCCCTATCTTCGCAGGACTTTCTTAAAAGCCCAAGCTCCTCCAACCCAATAAAGCCTTGACTCATACCCTTCCTCGCTAAATCCTCAAAATATGAAACCAATAGAGAATGAATAGCAATCCTACCCTCAATCCTACCCTCATCTACCCAACGCCTAAGTATACCCGACGTAATAGCCGTCGAATCCGGGAGATATATCTCCTGATAAACCTCTCTAAACATGATTTAACCTACAGAAAAAGGGAATGAAAGCTATTTAAAAACATTTCCCCGTGCCATGCATAGGACACGCCCTCTACGTCCACGCCAGCCAGACCTAACGCACTCGGGCGATTGGGAGTAGCCGGCTGAACGCCTCGCCCCAAACGAGGCTTGGCGCTTACACCGCTACCCCATCAACCCCGTCTTCTACGGGAGCCCTCGTCCCCAACCAAGGGCTGTCGCCAGCCCCAACGGTTAGGGAATGGCCGCCTCTTTTCGGGGAGGGCTTCGGGCTTAGATGCCTTCAGCCCTTATCCCTTATGGCGTGGCTGCCCGGCGATGCCCTGTCGAACAACCGGTAGACTATAGGCCACGGCCCGCCGTTCCTCTCGTACTGGGCGGACCTTCCCCTCAGGCGGCCAGCACCCCCGGCAGGTAGAGACCGACCTGTCTCGCGACGGTCTAAACCCATCTCACGTTCCCCTTTAATGGGCGAGCAGCCCCACCCTTGGCGGCTGCTGCACCGCCAGGATGGGAAGAGACGACGTCTGGGTACCAAACCGCGGGGTCGATGTGAA
>QMRD01000252.1 GCA_003649225.1 Thermoprotei archaeon
CTAGCAATTTCAGCTAACACTACATCAGGAGTATAAGCCCCTTTCTCCAGTAAGTCCTTAACCACCCTACCCTTAGGAGATCCCAGAAAATACTCCACCCATGCATAGGTATCAAGAATCATAGCCTATCCTCCATCCGATCCCTTGCAGAAAACGGCTTTAACCTACCCTTATCAACGCCAAACATATCCATAGGCAACCCTGCCTTTTCAAAAACCAGCCTCTCAATAACCTCATCAAAACTCTTAACTCCATACTCCCTCTTAAGAAGCTCAAGAAGCATACGAGTCCTCCTACTAACCTGAATAGTAGTAGACACCATATATTATAAACTATAAACTACAATTTATAAACTTATCTAAAAGCCGAAAGCTTTTCATCTAAACCCTCGATTTTAAATCAAACAAAGCAGACTAAATTACCTTTTAACACACACAGTATAGACGCCAGATCCCGAGCTATTCTCCAGATCATATGCAAGCCTCTTCAACGTATAATTTGAAGCTAAAATGAAAACCTGGGGCATACGTGAAAGATCCAAAACAATATCCTTAAGCCTATAGATGTCACTCCTCTTAACTATAACAGTCTCAGGCTCAATAAGAGGCATACCCAACATACCGTAGAGCTCCCTAAAGCTTTCAACAAAAGAACTCCTATAACCATAAGGCAAAACAACAGCTATGCTATTCGGGGGATACTCCTTCTCAAGAAAATGAATAAGAGTTAAATAAGCCATAAACTCAGCTAACATCTTCTTATCCCTATAACGAACCCATAAATTTAGCCTTCCTTTCTTAATCAGGGTATTATACATCCTAAATACTTCAGTATTGACATAAGCTAGCTTCATCTTCTTTTCACTAATAAATTCCCTATATAAATCCTTGATAGATCTTGAAAGATACTCCTTAATCAACATCCTAGCAACCTTATCCCTCTCATCAGCAGGCTTGCTCATAACAGTTTCAGCATAATTATTCATGTAGAATAATGCAACCATCTCGTAGAATTGCTCTCTCCTAACCAGATCATAGGCATCTCTTCTATTTATCTGAGGAACAAGGTAGTTTATGAGCACTGCCTCTTTGGCTCCAGTTATCCTCAAACCCAATTCTTCCCCGTTACCTCCGGCTGGTTTAATTAATAATCGTAGATTTCCTGGAAGCCCTTCAGGAATAAATTTAACAAGGGCATCGTATCCACCATACAGCCCAACCACATAAGCATCGTAAAGACTACCATCATGCTTCACATCTTTCAGCGTAGCTAAATAGAGATCTTTATTGCCGATTTTGGCTATGCGAACTCCAGCGGAAACCTCATCATCAGTAACCACAAATCTATCATAAATTATATCATAGTCCAATATACCTAAGCGAGCCATAAGATTAAGGGATTTCCTAACACATGTATCCACGCGTTCGGGCAACGTCCTCCCATATGCAACGTATTTCCACGTATTGCCATACATGAAGTTATGCACCAGAAGACAGAGAATAACCAACGGTATACGAGCATCCGTTCCAGCATACCTAGCAAGGAATTCGTGTATCACAAAGACAACCCTAGGATCTATAAAACCTCTCTTCAGCAGAGTATAACGCCTCCTAAAATCATAGCCTGGCGAGAAAAGCATCACAGCCCTACAGAGTTCACCATCCCTGCCTCCTCTACCAATCTCCTGATAATAGTCCTCCACCGTCTCGGGCATAATATAGTGGACAATCCACCTAATATTTGGTATATCCACGCCCATACCGAAAGCCTTAGTAGCCACAATAATCCTAGGATATCTAATTACACCTCTACTAACCATATAAAGAGAATCCAATATACGCTTCTTCTCCCTCCTATCAAGCTGTCCATGGAAATACCCTACCTTCTCGTTCAACACCTGAGATAGATACTCAGCTATAGTCTCAACGTTCTCATACTCTCTAGTCGATCTAACAAAGCCCGTATAAACTATACCTATCCAAGGCCTACCGCCCGAAACCTCCTCGCTCCAATCAATCAGATCCCTCACAACCTTAGCCAAATACCTAAGCTTACTCTCTCCAGCCGGAGCAGCCATAACGTTTATCGTAATATTATCCCTGAGAACAGGCCCCTTAATCACCTTCACCTGAAACCTCATCTCGGCAACACTACGATCATAATCCGTGCTAAAATCTATCTCATCAATATCAAAACCCTCCGCACCAGACAGAAATTTTAA
This sequence comes from Thermoprotei archaeon, assembly GCA_003649225.1. Taxonomy (GTDB): domain Archaea; phylum Thermoproteota; class Thermoprotei; order Thermofilales; family B9-G17; genus B9-G17. The sequence continues at coordinate 2,222 of QMRD01000252.1, forward strand.
TACCGCCTCAAGCTCGCTTGAAGGAAGAGTTGCCGTAAACCCAGCTATAGGAATCCAGAAACCCTCGCTCCTCCTCTTCCTGAGGTATTCGGCAAGATACATGTAGCTAGGCCTAAAGCTCCTCCCCCATTTACTTAAAGTATGTATCTCGTCAAGAATAACGTAGTTTATATCAGCCTTCTCAAAGCTTCTCCTAACAATCTCCTTCTGAAACTGCTCCGGCGTAATATACACAAGATCGTACTCGCCCCTAGCCAAACCCCTAATCAACCTACTCCTCATAGAAGAATCAACTAAACCAGTTATCCTACATACACGTATACCCCTCCTCCTAAGGCTATACACCTGATCCTCAATCAACGCCAGAAGCGGAGAAACAACAACAGTAGTACCTCCAATCCTCCTC
>QMRD01000253.1 GCA_003649225.1 Thermoprotei archaeon
AACAATAGTTGTAGGTGAAAAGTAACTATCCGATACCTCACGACATGAAGCACTACAAGCTTAGCTCAAATTCATTGAAAATACCTTTAAAATAATATAAAAAGTAAGGTTAAGGTAGCTTGTAAAGCTTCTATACCTAAAGCTAGCACGCCTAAGGCGGTGGAGGAGGAGGCGGTGGTGGCGGTCCTCTTCTCCTTCTTAATATTAATGTGACCGCTACTATGGCGAGGATTAATGCTCCTAATACAGCGATAAAAATAATGTTTAATTCCTCCTCCCAAACAGCGGTAAACGTCTTGGGTCCATCAACTGTGAAATAGTATATCTGCTGTGTAGAAACAATTGAGCCTGTTTCATCCCTCCAACCCTTAAACACCTTATTGAAGGGTATTCCCTCAATTTTTTCGGATTCAATAGATATTGTAGCAGTGCTACCTTTTCTATACCATCCCTCGCCACTACAGTTGGAGTACTCCGAGTAAATTCTAATATAATATTGTGTATCCCATTTAGCAATGAGCGTTATTGGCTGGGTAACAGTGAAACTGTACGTCTGATCGCTTGACAAAACATTACCCTCAGTATCCATCCATTCCGTAAAGACCCTCCTAGTATCATTACCATGGTCAACAATAGTCTCGGAAACGCTCACCGTTGCAGTGTCCCCCTCATTATACCATCCACCTCCCTCCACTTCTCCATAGGAGGATTGAACATCTATGAAGTACTGCTTAACATACTTCGCCTCAAGAACTATATCGTCGAGTATTTCGATAGCTCTAGGATTATCGGTTGAACCATCCTCCCACTCAACGAAGACGTACCTAATGCTATCCTTAGAAACCTCGGAAGCAGCCTTTATCTTATATGCCCCAACAGGAACGCTAAACTCCACCTCACTACCGTATTTCTTCTCAATACCGTTATCAATCCAGAAATCATCACCCGGAGTCTTAACCTTAAGCTTAACAATATCAGAAACCTGCATCAACATAATGTCGAAGTTTTCATCTGCGAAGGACTCGCCCGTGCCTCCACATATGTAAAGCTTATAGTATCGGATCCTAATGCCATTACCCCAAATATCGCTTCCAGTATATACCTTATACCACTTCACATTACCATCAATATCAAGCTTAACTAAGATCATCTTAACAGTAAAGTTACTTAGATAGAATATGCCTCCGCTAGCGTATATAAATCCATTATATATATCGATGCCAGCGAGGTAGTTATAGATGTTGTATTCACTCATTTCACCGAACTCCTTCTTCCAGATAAGGTTAAAGCTAAGGTCAAACTTAGAGACATATGCATGATATATGTAATCTAAATCCATGAAATTACCTACAAGGTATATGAAGTCGTTAACGATAATGAAGTCGCCAATATATACAGAGTAGGCCTCTGTTTCAGGAGAATATTCGTGTTCCGAGAGGAGTGTTCCATCCAAACTATATTTAAGCAAAACAGCTATAGCTTTAGAGTCGTGCTTAACAGCTCTAGCAATAACATAAACTTTATCATCATGTATAAATACTCTGGGACGGTCTGTTGAGTAGTATTCCGTATATTCTTTCACCCATAGAAGGCTGCCATCATCCTTACTGAAGCATGCAAGGAAAATACTTCTCTTGGGTTTATATTTGTATCCAACAACATAAACTCTATCACCATATACCTTAACATCGATAAATATCTCGGTATCGTCAGGACTACCCCAACTTACCCTCCACTTCTCATCAAAGTTTTTATAGCAAATTAATAAGCCATCGAGTTGGCCAACAGAACTAACTACATACCCAACAACATAGGCATATTCATCATTACCATCAACCTCTACATCTATCCCATGGCCAACTGAAATAATATCTGGACTTTTCAAACAATAAACCCTACCGAGAAAGTCCGTCGCAATAAGTATCAGCTTATGCTTAGGGGGACTAACATCCTTATCACTTATATAACCAACAAAGTAAACGTATTTGTTTGAAGCATCCATATCAAACGCATTACCATAAATATTGGTACCGTAGGGAAACGGCTTAATCCAGTCAACTATAGGCTCGCCGGAGGCAACGTATAATGGGGAGAACGCTAAGAATACTAAAAGATATACCGTAATCAAATATAGACGCACAATCCGCATAAAATCACCTGTATCATTAAATATAATATAGATAATTAATAAAGATAGCTATTATAGATAACTGCTAAATAAACTGAAATATTTAATATCCTTTAAGTAAGCATCTAAAATACCATAACATTATATGTAGTTTTATTTATGAAAATTTATTTATATATTGAATCGGAAATATATAAACATCGAAAGTATTTAGGGAAGTACACAAGGCCTAATATTAAAAGCTAAAAGAAGTTATAAAAATTAATAAAAAAGGGTATTTACTTAACTATGTTCTTCACAGCCTTAATTATATCCTCCTCACTAGGCATCCAGGCATCCTCAAGCACAGGGCTGAATGGAGGCGGTGTATCCGGTGGTGTAACTAGCTTAACAGGCGCCTTCAGGTGCTCGAACGCAAGACTTGCTGCCAATGCAGCAATATCAGTTGCAAATCCACATCTCGGATATCCCTCGTCGACAACCACGAGTCTACCAGTC
>QMRD01000254.1 GCA_003649225.1 Thermoprotei archaeon
ATAGCTACAAAGAAACGTTGCCCCTATTGCGGCGGTGACCTTCCATTAGGAGACATTCACATATTCTGTCCTCATTGTGGTAGAAAGCTTAAGTAGCTAATGCCTCCTAGCTATTTTTAATAATAAGAAAGTTAGCGCTATTAGTACTAGGCAGATTAATGCTAGTGTTATAAGGGGATTCGAGGTTTTCACTAGCATGATTTTAACTTTAAGGTTTACATTATCGCTGGGCAGTGGGTATGATAAGAACTCCACCGGATTACTTTCAACTATTTTAGCTAAAATTATTACGTTATCAAATACGTTTATGGCCGCACCTCCTATAGGATCTTGAGCATTATATGCTGTATCTATTGGAAACCAGCCTACGGTAGGCGCCCAGCACATGACAAACGCGTGGGGATAGACGTTTATATATTCCTCTTCATAGTTACTAAGATTTATTTTATAGGTGCCCTCTCTGTAAACTATGCTATAGGCTATAACCGCCGGTATCCGATAGTATCTTAATGCAGCAGATATTAGGAAGGCTTGATCCATACACGTGCCCTTCATCTTATGTAGCGTTTCAATAGGTGTTTTAACGTTATCACTCGTCTGTTCGTCCTCCACGTATGTGTTAACCCACAGTGAAATTCTCCTAATGTCTTCGGCTAAATCCTCAGTATTTGCTCCGGAAAGAATCTCGTGTAGCTTCTCCTCAAAGAACTCCTTATTTTCTCCCTTAAGCCACCAGGACCACTTCTCGTTTAAATAGGCATACTTAGACATATTTGACGGTATTTCGCTGATGCTAAAGCTTAGTGATTGCGGTAGAACCGCCCTCTTCCTTATAAATCCTAGCCCCATGAGTGACCAGTATACCCAGATTTCCTGGATTACGGTGATATTAACTGATTCCCCACGCCTTATGAGCATATTATTCCGCAGTTTAACTAGAGTATTACCATCGCCGTCTGTCGAAATTACATACTCCTCCCTATGTCCATTCACTAACACGATGATATCCGCCAGCTCCTGCCATCCCTCTATTGTCGGGATTAAGTATACCTTGGGGCCAAGGCATCCAATGTTATATGTGATCGTACTGTCTCCCACGTTTTCTAATAGGAATGAAATTGTAAGGCTATACTTTACCCTTGTTAGGCTTACTATAAGGCTACCATTAGCCATAATTAGGATAAGTATGAATACACAGGCTACACCGCCTTTATCCGTTAGGATATTCACTCTACTTCGCCTTAGAGATTATGCTCGAGGATGCATCTATTAGGTGTTGGCTTATTCTATTCAATATCTCCAGTATTTTGCCAGAACTCTTCCTTACTTTAGGTCCTCTTATGATCATAGTCTCAAGGGTAGTTATCCAAGTAATTTCTGTGGGGTCGGAGTAGTAATAAACCTCGGCCTGCATTCTAGCATCCCCTGCCTGTCCTCCGAAGACCATATATTCGGGTATGGATTTTAATTCAATGTTTATCTTGCCGGGCTTCACGTCTTTTATCAGTTTTAACAGCTCTGTGTCGCTGTTTAACCTAGCAGTTACTAGATTACTGATTTCCAGCTCAGGTATGTATGCTTTCAGCTGACTCAGCTTAGGTAGGTGGTCGAAGAATGGCGTACGTGAAAATAAACCCCTATACTTTAGGGTTGCCTCGGTTCCCTTTAGAAGCTTATATGCCTCCTTCATCTCCTGGTTCATTTTTTCCCTTGAAACTACGGGTGTGATTGCTATGAAGACATGCTTTACGTCGAATGATAAGGGTATTGGAACCCGTAGGACGTACATTTCGCTGAACTTTGAGTTATGAAATATTAGTTGAGTAGCACCACCTACCTTTTTCCACTCCTTAACTTTATCCCCGAATACTCTAACTATAAATGGTGTTTGAAGATCGGGTTTAACCACTATTATCACCAGCCCAGTATATAAGCTATTTAGGAAGTTATTTATACTTTAAATTATCTGTCCACTAAGGGGACGCTTTATTACTGTAGACCTCCCCTTATTACTGGGATAGTAATGTTTAAACGATGTATTCACAAGTGTTTTACAGGTGGAGGAGAGGTAGGCATTGAAGTAATTGACGGCACAAATCTTCTAATTCATTCAGCCTCAGCAAATTGCTTAATCACGTTTCTACCCTTCGAATTCTTCGATGACGTATTATTTCCGTATAGAATGGAACCAGCCAAGAACTTCTGCATATTTAGGGGGCTATATGCCGAGTTTTCAATAGTACACTCATTCACATTTAGCAAAGACTGTATATTCTTTCAGTGCTACGTAAAGGCTTTGAGGGATATAGAGCTTATTGATGTTCTATGCCCCACAATTATATGCGAAGATTTAGAAAGGAAGAATAACTCGATATCATGTAGAAAAGATAACTTGTGTATTATAATGGAGTATAAGGGGTCACATGTAATACGTGGCAGTTTTACTAGTGATCTCAAAGGCAGAGCGTGGCGCGACGCCTTATTCTTCCGGAGAAAAGCATACGGTCTGTCGTTGAGGAACCTATACCTTAGGGGAGGTGACGTCGTTATCACTAATCTACGTATTAATATTAGGCTTATAACAGACCACTCCAGGTAGTTCTTTAA
>QMRD01000255.1 GCA_003649225.1 Thermoprotei archaeon
AAAGCTGGAGGTGACGCATGAACCAGAAAATGTGGTTAAAAACTAGTTGTATAAATGTAGGGAAAAAGGGGCTAACCAGCGAGGTCATAGAAGAAATTAAAAGGAGAATAAAGCAAGAGAAAGTAGTTAAAGTAAAGATTTTAAGTAATTGTCCTTTAAGAGGTGAGTTTAAAGATAGAAAGGAGCTAGCCAACTTTATAGCAACAAAGACTGAAGCAAAGGTACTAGGAGTTCGAGGATACACAGTAATTCTAGCCAAAAGGAAGTCGAGGAGTAGATAGTTGACAAAACGTTAGATAAATATTTCAATAAGAACCTTATCAATAATTAACTATAATGATGAAAAGCTATAACAGAGGAGTGAAGAAGCGGATGCTCTCTGAAACATTAAGATTACCATTTATTAATATTAGTGGTCCTGAGCAAGGTGTATATTAAATGTACAGAAATACTATAGTAGCATTATTCATAACTATATGTATTCTCCTACTAAGTAGCATATATGCCGAGCCACAGTTCAAAGGCTACCTAAAGCCTAACGTCTATGTTTTTTGTCCCGAAGAATTGTGGGGTGGAGACGTTTTCTACTTTAATTCGTCGGACGTTAGTATAAGAATAATACGTTCCGGGTTACTATTTAGGGATTATTTTGACGTGTTAAATACAAGTAGATGGACCATTATTTCAGGAGAATGGACTGTAAAGAATGGAATATTAGAATGCAGAGGGTTAGAAGGAGATTGGAGCTTCATCGTCCTGAATATACCATTTTATACAGGCATTTATCAGCTTAAGCTTAATTTAACGGGGAATTCGAAGGGCGGAATTAGTTGTATACCTAGCCTAGATTATGTGAACGAGGATCCTCTTTACGGGGATAATGTGGTATTCAGCATAATTGCAGAAGCCAGCCGAAATATTACGTATAATCCTCCAAAGGGAGCGGTTTCATCGATATTGACCCCTCGGTCTAAGTGGTTTTATCTAAAGATAATCTATAATAGCATTAATTCCCGTGCATATTACTCTTCAACGATCTATGTAGATGATGAAGTATTTCCTGTTCAAAAGAGGATTGAAACAGAGTTATGCAACACTTACCTTAGGATCGCCGTATATGGTACGGAAGCTATGTACGTAGATGAAGTATCGGTATGTGAATCGGCTAACATAACAGTTACTGGATTGGAGCCAGGACTAATTGTTGAGCTAATAGATGAAAATAACAGAACTGTTGAAAGAAAGCTTTCAATGTCCGATAAAGTCGTGTTCAATCTGGAAGATTATATCTTTCCACTTAAAGGCTGGAGGATAAGGATTGTTGCACCCCCACTTGCCATAATATATTTAGAGGACATGGAGCTCGTATATCCGGCTGGTTTAAATTTCACAATATCTGGCAATAAAACTTCCTGCATACTTAAGGTTTCCCCTAATTTTCCAAAATATACAGAATATAACATTACATGGATTGTTCCAGATAATGTAGCCATAATTAACATGACTATTGATGATGGCATAACAAGATTTTCCATTACCGATTTCTCCGAGAAAAGTATAGGTTTCTTCAAGATGGTAAACTTCTCATCACTGACCTGCTATGGGGATTTAATCCTAAACTTTACGGCGCCAAACATAGTTAGCTCCATAAGAATCGAGGATGTAACTCTTCAGGTAACAGGCCCTGAGGACGTCAATCCAGAAGATAGGCTTAAGGTAATAGTGTACACCACCATAGATGACCAGCCTCTCCCAAACGTTGACGTCACGTTAACAATTATCAATAGAAGCAGTGGAGAAAAAATGGCTGTCGTAAGCACGGCTTCAGATAACGAGGGAAAAGCCACATTCTACATAGTAGCGCCAGCGAGTCCATTCAGGATTGCGGCAAACGCTACTTTCAGCACCGTATATAGGAGGCTCGTAGGATACTCGCTAATGGATCTCAAGTTAAGAACTGTCCTTACAATTAACTCGACTAAAAATATTGTTCCAATAGGAGAAGTATTCAACCTTACTGCACAGCTAATAAGCGGAAATAGGGGTATTTCAAATAAACTAGTAAGGTTCGAGAAGAAAATAGCCAGCGGCTGGATACCTGTAGGCGCAGCCTTAACCGACAGTAATGGCACCGCATATTTCCCGGTATCAATATCGTGTTTTGGTGAAGCCTATTATAGAGCAGTTTTCGACGGGGATGATATGTATACCGGTTCGATAAGCGATGAAATCGTAGTTGTAGCCTTAAAACCATCTTTCCTAAACATAGAGGGACCCCATACTGTAAGCATAGGTAGAAGCTTTAACATCACTATAATATTAAACGGTAGTGATAGACCATTAGGCAATAGAGCCGTATACCTTGAAAAGAGCTACGATGGCATCAACTGGCAGACAGTGGACACGATAATAACGAACAGCTATGGAGTAGCTGTTATCACGCTATCAGAGAATAGAACTGGAACGGTATACTATAGGGCAAGGTTTGCGGGAGACAATGAATATTATATGTGTGAAAGTAATGTGATAAGGGTCGGTATAGGTAAAATTAAAACAAGAATAGAGTTAATACTTCCCGAAATAGCAAACGTTAC
>QMRD01000256.1 GCA_003649225.1 Thermoprotei archaeon
TATATGTGTGAATATCGAACAAACTATTCTGGTCGATTTCTAGAATAGCGCTACTAGTCTCGCTGGAAGGACACGGAAGAACAACGCCTGTAAACAGAGCCATAATGGTAGATGTACATACAGCGTCTTCAATACTTACGGTAGCTCTAGCCATAATCCACATATACTTAAACTGGAACTGCATAGTAAGCTACGTTAAAATGGCCTTAAATTAAGATAAACCGAGCTTTACGATAATATCCAAGGCTTTCTCAAGCTTATCCAGCTCCTTTAAGCCCTTTTCAGTGATATAATACACCCTAGACTTACCCGTGTCCCTAGCTGATATAATCATGTTCTTCTCAAGGGACACTATAATAAGCTTAAGCCTATCATAGGGCATGTTAACGTACTTACAAAGTCTAGTAGCTGGCATCGGCCCTACCTGCTTCAACACCCTAAGTATCTCAACCAGTACCGAAAGCCTAGACCTATATCTCCTTCTCGGCATTTCCTCCAGCCTTAACAAACCATATACCACACATCAGAGTAATGAAGGCCACCGATCTAACGAAAGCCGAATAAATGTATAGAATTGGACTTGGAACCACTAGCATTAGGTGGGAGATCAATAATAGGAGAAACGCCATATCAATGTATGTAAACGCCTTCCTCTTAACAGCCATTACAAGCAGAAGTGCCAAGGCTGTAGCGGAGATTATTTCACATATTGTCCATAGGAGAGGCATATCCTTGCCAGCTAAAAACAGAGCTAACGAACCCAAAGAATACCTGCTATTTTCAGGCTTAAAATCAATGAAGTAGGCTACAGTTAGCAGTAGGTAGGACATCGGGTAAAGTACTATATGAGGCGAATAGAAGAGTGCGGAAATTATCCAGTGGAACCTAGCTGAATGATAAGATCCTGTAAAATAGCCATATGCTCCAAATCCTAAAACTATGGTCTCGATGCCCAATGCCAGAGAAAGTATGGCTAGTGAAAGCGAGAGAATATACACCTTTTTCTCTCTGGCATATCCGCCTATTCTAAGTAACCTATAGATCGTGAGGATAAGTAACGCTATAGATATGAAGTTAAGCACTAGAGAGACTGCTATGACGTAGCCGTGTAGACCTCTATGCCATCTCTGAAGCACCTATCCCACCTTTTCAACACTTCATAATAGTACTTCTGGAGATAAAAGTTCGATTATTGAGAGCAGAGCATCAGGCGCGAGAAGATTCGTCACCGCTCAGCTTACCGTCGTTTCATCCTCCACTATATAACTTCAAGGACCCTATTAAATCTTTGCTTCAAAAAATAGAACTAGTGCATAGACTTTTACTAAAGTAAAGGATCACAGCAAGAACTTTAAGTTCAAGCCACAATAATAGCATCACCAGTGATTATATGGCTAAAAAATATTTTATGAAAAGGGTTTATCAGTATGCAAATATCTAATTCTAACATTTTATAATTAAAAAATCTTAGAAAAAGTTGCTAAATCAATAAAAATTCATAGAAACGCTTATAATAAAAGTGATGTTTCGTATATTCTCATGCAGGTCGCAGCATTAAAACAGTTGGTTATTGGAATATTGATTGGCATAGTAATTGGATCGGGAGTTCTCTATGGGTTAGCATCAGCAGAGATAATATCGATAATGCCGTCAGGTGTAGTAAAGAAGTTGCCGAAGGAAATACCCATAGGTGTTCTACTCCCCCTGCAGGGCCCACTATCCACGTACGGTAATAAATGGAAGTATGCTGTCCAAATGGCATTCGAAGACGTCAATAACTACGTAAAACTCCTCGGATACGATATAACATTCAAGCCGCTCATAGAGGATACTCAAGTAAACCCAGAGCTGGCATTAACCGCCGTAAAGAACCTCTACTCTAAGGGCGTTAAGGTAATAATAGGTCCAGCCGCAAGCTCAGAGGTAAAGGCGATAGCCTCAACGGTTAACTCGTATAAGATAGTCGTAATATCGCCGTCTTCGACAGCACCAGATCTAGCTATACCAAACGACTTCATATTCAGGCTAGTAATCATAGATGCAATACAGGGACGTGCAATAGCGAAGCTAATTCTGAAGCATAACATAACGAAGGTCGTGGTCCTCTACAGGAAGGACGACTGGGGACAAGGATTATTCGATGCATTTAAAGAAAACTTTGAATCCCTAGGAGGAACTGTTGTCGGCATACCGTTTGATCCAAAGGCTGAGGAGTTCTCTGCTGAAGTCAGGCAGGCCGCCGACGCACTACAGAATATGGGTACAGAAGGATCAGGCGTGCTATTGATATCGTTTGAGGATGATGGGGTAAGCGTATTGAACACCGCAAAGGATATAGAGATACTAGGGCAGGTTATGTGGTTCGGATGCGATGGCACGGCTTTCTCAGGCAAGATACCGAGCCAGGTGGGGGATTTCGTAATAAGGGTCGGGGGACTACCGAGCACAATATTTTATCCGCAGAAATCAGTTAAAACCGATGAGTTTAGGCAGAGATATCTGAACGAGGTAGGGGAGGAGATAGATTCCTACGGCCTCAACATATACGACTGCGTATGGGTTGCTGCACTAAGCATACTTGAAGCAGGAGAATA
>QMRD01000257.1 GCA_003649225.1 Thermoprotei archaeon
GTAATAACACTCATCAATCATAAGGTTCACGAGGAATCCGAGCTAGCGCTCTTTGAATCCATACATAATAGGATAATAAAGATTGAGAAGGAAAAACCTATATTAGTTAGATAATAAGATAACACAGTCTCCTAAAAAGTCTATACCGCTTACCGCTCCATATGCTATAGACTATAGATTTCAATAAAACTTAAGTTGTCAGCACGCACTTAAATTCGAGACTGTCCATATATTAAAGACAGCGAACCCCCTCACAAAACGTTAACCGGACAGTCTCCTTAAATTCATAAGCTTTTAATCCTCTTGATACTATTATCCTTCCTCTTTACTTAAACTTTGCCTTAAAGCTAAGATAATAATTCCTTTGTCTAACAAAAATGTTAGATTATGGAAAATTTTAAGATTCATAATGTATATTAATTCTCCGCAGAGAGGCTTATAGGAGAAATATTAGGCTTAAACATCGATCCTGAAGCTTGCCTCAGGGAGATATTTCAGAAATTAATCCTAAATATATTAGTTATTTCATCAACAATTTAGGTAACTACTACGTATACCGAAGTTTAAGCCTAATGCTAAAGTCTATTAATTAAGGTATATTAGAAAAATAGATTATATCACATTATTAGTTAAAAGTTAATGTTTCAAGTACTATTATTCGAAAACTATCATTACTGTTATGGGTCATTATATATGTTAATGTATTTTTCCAAAACAATATCCCAATTATACTCCTTTACGATCTTCATATAAGCATTGTCTACAAGCCTTCTAGCTAACTTCTTGTCTCTTAGGATACGTTCTATCGCTACACGTAATTCCTCCGGTTCTTCGGGTGGAACAAGTAAACCAGACAACCTGTCTTCAATTAGTTCCACGTTTCCTCCAACAGCCGTTGCTACAACTGGTACTTTACAAGCCATTGCTTCAAGTATTACTGTTGGTAATCCCTCAGTCCTAGAAGGTAAAACAAAGACGTCTGAACCCTTTATATACTCTAGAACCTCCCTTCTTGTCTCTAGAAAACCTAGGAAATGTATATTACTGCACCCATCAGCAAGCTTCTTTAATCTTCCCTCCTCTGGACCTTTACCGATTATAACTAGGTGTGCATCTCTGATTCCCTTAAATGCCTCTATTAGAATATCCAATCCCTTCTCGCGAGAAAGTCTTCCAGCATAAACAACTTGTTTCTCGTAGATTCTTTTTGAGGTCTCAGGCACCATACCTAGTTCTATAGCATTAGGTATATATTCAACTCTATATCCCATTTTCTCATAGTACGCCGCTGCTACTCTAGAGACAGATGTTATTATATCACTCCATTCAAATGCCCTCTTCTCTAGAATTTTGCTTAATTTAATAGCAATAGCGCTATGCGTCAATTTTATGTACTCGGAGTACACACCATGAATTGTGAATACCTTCTTACCTCTAGCTAGACGCATAGGTATAGCCGAGGGAAAATTATGTGCATGTATTATATCGTATTTCCTAAATATACTCTTAAAGGATGCAGTTATAGCGAAGGAAGGATTCCTCAATCCCCTAATATTTATTATCGGGATGTTCTCGGACGATAGTATTTTTACTTTATATCCTCTCTCTTTAAGCCTTTTATAGAGAACAGCAGCATGTTGAGCTACTCCACCGATACCACTAATCTTAGGAGAAATTATCAATATCTTCAAGGACTACACCAAGTAAGATATAGTATCCTCGTTAGTTAATATATGTATCCCAGATTACGGAAGGAAAACAGTTTCTCAACATTTTCCTAGTGCTAACAACTTTATGCGATATGCATTACCCCGTATACGAACCCAACATAACCTAACAATCTCGTTCAGCAATCTTAAGCCTAAGGGTGGAAAAATAGACTTAAATGAGTCCTCACGTAATTGTAGAAGCTAGAGCACTAATCTAAGGAACAGTGCTAGCAAGCCACTTGAAACTTAGCCGCAAGAAACGAATATCAAAAATCCCTCATTTCATCCTTTAATTCCTCAATAAGACGATCAGCATAGCCCCGCCCAAAAACATCACGTGCCTAACCTAGTGCACCACAAGGATAACGAGTAGCATCATCTGTAATGATGATCCTAACGCTATAGATATTGCACAAAGCACCTTCTAGGAAGTCGTCTCCTAGAAAGTTTATACCGCTTAGAAATAGATATAATACCCAAATAAAAAAGCGACGAAGATTTATGAAAAAAGGCAATTTACGTCGGCAGAATATCCAGAGAAAAAGGCGTAGATATCTTAGTTAAGGCGTTCACCAAGCTAAGGATATCGAATTGCTAATAGTAGGTGATGGCCCCTTACTTCCATATTTAAGAAAACAATTCGGCCACTATAAAAAATATACTTTTTTAGGGAAAATGAAAAGAGAGAAAGCCCTGAGGCTTATAAAGGGAGCAGACGTATTCATTTTACCGTCAAGGTACGAAGGCCTAAGTACCGCATCGCTCGAAGCAATGGCTTGTGGAACTCCAGTAATTGCCAGCAGGGTAGGCGGAAACACTGAGCTTATAGAGGACGGAGTAACAGGATTGCTAGTATCACCCGGCGATGAAAAAGAACTCATTAA
>QMRD01000258.1 GCA_003649225.1 Thermoprotei archaeon
AAACCTAAGCGTGATCCCCCTATAAGAGTAGACTTCAATTATCGTAGCTATAAACGGACAGAGGATGATAGGTATCCTCCGGATCATCATTTCCTCAAGAAAATCGGTTAATGTAGGATGAATAACCATAACAGTCACTTCATCCGAATCTTCTATTATTTTAACCTCATCAGCTAATCCGAAGGTATCCACAAGCAACTTTTCAAGCTCACTATTGCTCATATCTCTCCTAGCAATACCGCGGCTCTCCAGGAACTCGAACATACCCTTAGAAATATACCTGCATATAACCATACCCCCACTCCGTGTCATCAGCATACTTAAACCTCTATTTAACCCATAAAGAATAGAACTAATGAAGCAGTTACTTACATTCCGAGTCATGAAAACACCGACAAGAATAAGGTGGATAACTTAAATAAGTTAAATGTAAAATAATTATGGAAAAATGTTCTAGTTGAACATTCATATAAGGCTCCTAATAATTGTTCCTGCGGCTCTCTATCCTCTACAGCTTTATCCAATTCTTCAGCTGAAACATTTGTGCAAACATAGATAAAGGAGTTCCCCCTTTAGTGTGGATATGGAAGTACTGCCAGCAGCATTAGCATTGTCATCCTCAGCTACAAGTGGAGTAGCATCCATTTTCTTAAAATACTCCACCAGAAACGTAAAGCCTCTACTTGTAAATAGTCTAAAAGCTCTCTCAGGAACATTAGGTTTAGCCCTAATAATACTTCTCTCCAACAGACAGTTTACAGTAACCACATCTTCATTCAAGCTGATACTCTTCATATCGGTCACGGGGCCTGTGTTAAGCTGGCTTTTCTTCATAATGGCACTGGAAAAAGGCGGTGTTTCAATAGTACACCCCATAGTAAACTCCTATCCGCTCACAGCCATAATCGCTGGATTACTGCTGGGATATCCCATATCAATACTAGACCTAATAGGCGCAATCACAGCAATAGTAGGCTTTAAGCTACTATTCTCCAACGACGGGAAAATCTCAGCCAAACCAGTTATCCTTGCAGCTACAACCTCAATACTATGGGGAATAAACACCTCACTCTTCAAGCTACTATTAGAGACAGAGGATCCGATAACAGTAGCGTTCTGGAGAGCACTTCTCGCATCAATAATACTCCTACCAATAGCTACAATGAAGACAAGACTCCCTAAAAAGCTCAGATACTTAATACATCCTTTACTCGCTGGACAATTATCAGACGTACTGACGGTAGTTCTATGGCTTTCAGCGCTACAAACAGGCGAGCTCGCATCAACGGCAATACTGGGTTCCCTAGGACCCATTTTCTCGAGCATATTATCTAAGACCATGCTTAAGGAACATGTTCCATTGAAGCGTTATATAGGCATAATAGTCGTAATTACAGGTGTTTCTCTAACACTAGCTTAACTATAATCACATCTCTCGGCCGCCTGTATGAGAATTAACGCAAAATAGTATTTATTAAAACTACATATATTTCATATAAAATTGATTTTTCTCTATCTCGAATGTTTAATGTTTTTCTATAACAACAAGTCTCGAATTATTTACTGTAAAATAACTATGAAAATATTTATATATTCTCGCCTGAATAAAGCAATCGGTTATTCGGATGAGGTTAGGTAGTATACTTCTGGCTAGTGTTATAGCCTTACTGCTGGTTTTACCTTCGATGGTCGAGGCTTCTCCCACTACTGTGTGGCAGGAAACATACCCTTCCCCCACAGGCTTTGTTTCAAGCTTAAGTTCAATTGCCGTTACAAGTAAGCACATATATGCAACTGGATACATGAAGCATGTAGATTCAGGGCAATATGACTTACTTCTTCTAGTTACTAACTTTGATGGTAGCTTAGTTGAAAAGAGGAGGTTGGGGAAGGTACATACTCGGGGGCTAAGTATTAAAGTGGAAGAGGTAGACGGCGATGAATACGCCTACGTAATCGGGTATAAACGTATTTATTCTGGAGGTTCCTACTTATACTCCTTCCTTCTAGTTGCTTTCAAGAATGCAGAAAAAATATGGGTAAGTGAGTGGAAGAAGACGGGGAAGTATGAGTATGGGGTTGATTTGGCTATTTATGGTGATAGGATATATGTTGTGGGTGAGAGGTACTATCCAAGCGAGCATTATCGTAAGGCTGTATTGGCTTGCCTTAGGAAGAGCGATGGAAAGCTTTTATGGGAGAGGGAGTGGACGAAGGATAATGGCGTATATTTCTGGAACGCTAAAATAATAATATATGATGATACGATATACTTAATTGGGGGATTATATAAACCTAGCGGAATTGATATTGTTGTTTTGAAGTATAGTCTTGATGGAACCTTACTGTCCTCGTATGAGTATAGCGCTGGGAATTACATTGACGTATATGTGTCGGGGGCTGTTATACAGGGTAGCTACATATACATAGCGGGGGAGAGGTATGGGTACAAGACAGGTATTAGCCATGCTATATTGTACTGCTTTGAAATGGGTTCAAGCCTAAACAAAATATGGGAGGAAACCTATGGTGAAGACGTTTACAAAGCATACAACTGGTTTACTGACCTGAAGATCTATAGAGATCACATATA
>QMRD01000259.1 GCA_003649225.1 Thermoprotei archaeon
ATTGCTACTAGGATTCGAGATAGAGTTGATATTCCGGTTGGAATTAATGTGCTTAGAAATGATGCTATTTCAGCTATTGCAATAGCGCATGCAGTCGGTGGAAGGTTTATTAGAGTTAACGTTCTAACTGAAGCCTACGTAATAGATCAGGGGATCATCTCTGGAAGAGCATACGAAGTGTTAAGATACAGGAGTATTATAGGAGCTGGGGATGTAATGATTTTTGCCGATGTACACGTTAAGCACGCATATCCATTGCTACATCGTAGTATAGAGGACTCCGCCCTGGACATGGTTCATAGGGGTTTGGCGGATGCATTGATAGTTACTGGAAGAAGAACGGGTATGCCTCCGGACGTTTCCACTGTTGCCTCAGTTAAGAAAGCCGTTGGCGATGTTCCAGTTATAGTTGGAAGCGGTATTACCGAGGATAACGTAGGCGGGTATGTGGATTACTGTGATGGTTTTATCGTTGGAACTAGCGTTAAGAGGGGGAGGGTAACCCTAAATCCTGTCGATAGAATTCTTGCTAGAAGGCTTGTTAAAAAACTTAGGGATCTTCTAGGTTAAGGCTCCAAATTAAACGTTATCTCGGGGTATTCATCGACCCTATGCTGTCCCTCGCCTTCTTCAAGTATTTCTAGTTTTCCTATTCTTAAGGTGCCCGATATATCTTCAGCATTATCCCTTAGCAGCTGGACGTATTTTCCAGCGTAGATTGTGGCCTTAGAAACTACTTGGTTTAACGGTATCCTTAGATCGTGCTTTACTCTTCTCATGGCTGCCACGGTTCTAATAACTACCTCTCCATCAGCTATTGCCTTTTCATCTATTTTACCCGGCTTAGGCCACTCGGCTAACGTTATGCTCTTCCATTTCTCATACTCCCTAAATAGGAGGCTATAGATCTCCTCAGCGATGTGCGGTGTAAACGGGGATAATAGCCTTAAGATATTCAGTAGAACTGTGTAGAGTGTTTTCTGAGCCGCCCTTTTATGCGGATTTTCACCGCTAATCCTATACTTAATTATCTCGAGATAGTGGTCGCAGAATACATGCCATGTAAAGCTAATTATCGCAGATGATGCAGCCATGAAGTTGTAGCTTTCCATTGCCTCTGTTACCTCAATTATTAGCTTATTCAGTAAACTTAATATCCACTTATCTACCAGCCTAAATTCATCCTCCTTGACGCTTACCTTAGGGTCGAAGTCTCTGGTAATCATGAAGTAGAATCTAGCGGCATTCCACAGCTTTACGAGGAAGCGTCTAGCGTAGTCGACGGCCTCCCACGAGAACCTTATATCCTGTCCTGTTGCGGCTGAGCTTGCAGTCCATAGCCTGAATGCATCAGCGCCATATTTCTCTATTACATCCATTAGTCTAACGTAGTTTCCGTAGCTTTTATGCATCATTCTGCCGTCGGTTCCCCTAACCATTCCGTTTATCAAAGCTATTTTAAATTGAGTCTTATTGAATAGAGCTACACCCCTGACTAATAGATAGTAATCCCATGTTCTAATTATATCGTATCCATTTGGCTGTAGGTCGGCTGGGAAAAGCCTTTCGTCTAGATTGTCGGGCCATCCGGCGTGTACCGCTGCTGTTATGCTTGAATCCATCCAGGTATCCAGTACGTCGGTCTCGCCCACGAACTCTGTGGATCCACACTTTGGACACTTATCTATCCTCGGCTTCTCCTTCCTCGGATCTACTGGAAGCCAATCGGGCTCAGCCAGTATAACTTCGCCGCACTTCTTACAGTACCATATCGGTATTGGTGTGGCGAAGAATCTTTTCCTAGATATAGGCCAGTCCCAATCTAGGCTTTTAACCCAGTTTTCAAGCCTCTTAACCATGTACTCTGGAACCCACTTAACCTTAGCGGCTTCCTCCAGCACCCTATCGGCCAGCTCCCTAGTCTTTACGAACCACTCCTCCCTTGGAAGTATTTCAACGGGTGTATGGCATCTCCAGCATGTTCCAATAGAGCTCTTTATCCTCTCAACCTTAACTAGGAGACCCTTCTCCTTAAGTAGCTCTACTACCTTCCTGCGGGCCTCCTCTATGCTTAAGCCCTTTAGCGGGCCAGCATTCTCGTTCATAAATCCATCATCGGTTATGGATATTACTACGGGAAGGTTATGTCTTATCTGCCATTTAACGTCCGACTTATCTCCGTAGGTGCATATCATTACGGCTCCTGTACCAAATTCTATCTCAACCTCCTCCTCAGCTATTATTGGAACCCATCTATCGTATATTGGAACCTTTGCTTTCCGACCTATTAGGTGCCTATACCTTACATCCTTAGGATTAACTGCTACAGCTACGCATGAGGCAAGGAGCTCAGGTCTTGTTGAAGCAACCATAAGGCCTGAGCCGTCTTCTAGGAGAAACATGTAGTAGTATAGCTCCCTCTCAACCTCCTTATACTCTACCTCTGCTTCAGCTATTGACGTCTCGCATCTCGGACACCAGTAGGTTGGCAGTTTATCCTTGTATATAAGTCCCTTCTTGTACATTATGATAAAGCTTAGCTGTGTTCTCCTCCAGTAGTCGGGATCCATTGTCCTATACTCGGTTGTCCA
>QMRD01000260.1 GCA_003649225.1 Thermoprotei archaeon
AAAGGTGTATGTATGGCTAAAGTTGAGGAGTTAACGCAAGAAGAGAAAATGTTAGCTTTCATAGATGCATTAGAAAAGCAGAAGAAGACCTACTCATCAGACATGTTAGACTGCTTGGTTGCAGTAATAGTAGCGTTAATAATGGCTATAGTAATCCCCATAATACTTAGGACATACTTTACTGTAAATAGTCCTTATATGTATTACATGATAGATGTGGTGCAGATAGTATTAATTATAATCCTTGTCTACGTCTTCATATCTAGAACTGGCTTTATATTATGGGACATATCTAAGGCTTTATCTTTAACTATAAAGACTTCAAGAGTGGAGCAGTCAACTGTCACTTACACGAAATACAAAAGGGCGCAGGAGTTGTATTCGTATATGGATAGAGAGAAAAGTGTAGCCAGAAGGATAATAAGTTTGCTCTCGTTAGCTGCTGCTCTAGCTTATCTTCAGAATACAGAGATAGTAAGAAGTATGCTTAAGGAGTCCGGGCTTCCAACGCCGTTTTCGACCGATCCGTTCCTAATATTCTTCCCAACATATATACTAATAGTTTTTATGATTGCATATCTCCTTCCAGTTCTTACTTTAACCAGAGGGAAGATAAAGGAGTATTTAAGGGAAGTTGAAACGGGTATTATACCGATAACTGGCGGTGCACATAAATGTCCGGTATGTGGAAATACCATACCCCTTAAAAGTATCCATTGTCCCTTCTGTGGTGCTAGGCTAAAATAGTCGTACAGTTGCGTCTTTCATATGTAGCCAAACCTTTATTTTCTGGTTTACAGTTATAATTAGGCCTAGGAGGAGATGTTAATGGAATTTAATGGACTAATACCTAAGTACTTTTATGTGACAGTAGGTAAGGGACTAAGTGATGTATCTAAGTTAAATGCTTTTGATAGAGCATTAATTGATGCAGGGATTGGACAATGTAACTTAGTTACTGTATCATCCATACTTCCGAGAAATGCCATTGAAATATCTCCAGTAAAAATACCGGCTGGAACAATAACATTCGTGGTGATGGCTCGAATGCATGGAACTAAAAATGAAACTATATCTGCTGGTATAGCGTGGGGGATGGCAAGACAGGTGAATGGAGACTTAGGTTATGGATTTGTTGTTGAGGGTGAGGGAAACTGTGATAGAAATGAGTTAGAAGATGCATTAAGGCGGAAAATAGGTGACATGGCTAAAGCTAGGAACATGAAGCTAGAGAGCGTTAAAATGAAGATTGTTGATCTTACGATCTCAAAGGCGAAGTATGGTTGTGTTGTAGCAGCATTAGTCTTCGTGCCATCTGATATTGTTTCTATATGAAAAGGTGCCTATATTCATCCGGGAGAGAGCAGCATGCATTTATACTCTGAAGATGATGTTTTCTTAAAGTCTTTAACAGAGGCATAGCCACTCTATCTATAAGTTCTCTACCGATAAGCTCGTCGTCAAGCTTCATTTTGTAGTATAATGGACGCATACAACCAAGAGCAATCCTGTTTTTTAACATATACCTAGCTTTCATAAATATATTCAGAATTTCACTGTCATGAAATGGAAGTTTTACATCAGGTTTATTCCCTCCATCAGGAATAAAAATTAGAAATATTATCAAGTATGGATCGTACGCCTTAACAAAATCTACTGCTTCCATCACTTTATCTAGGGAGCTGGGATTAAATCCTATACCTATATGCGGCGCCACGTACGGTGGTCCTTCGGACACTAGGATTTCGAAGGATTTCTCAAAATCCTCTCTACTTTTACTCCTAAGGTTCATCAAATCCCTAATAACATAGTTGTCTAGCGTTAACTCGAAATCAACCACATCTATACCGTATTTTCTAAGCATCCTAGCTTCATCTCTATTTACCAATCCTGGATGAATACTGAAAATTACTTCAAATTCCCGCTTAACTTCACGTACCACATTAAGGTATGCTTTAAAGGGCAGCTTACCCTCCTTCGTAAAACCTCCGCTTAGTAAAAACCCTCTAACTCCCTCCCTGTAAAGTTTCCTGATGAGGGTATATAATTGGTGGGGATCGTACACGTGAAGCATGTGTCGAAGATACTTGCCTCGACAGAATTTACACATTAAGTCACAGCTTTTTCCCGTTAGGCTTATGCTAACATATCTTCCCCCTAATATATATGCTTCAGGCTTCAAGAATATCCCTTAGCTGGCTAGCTATCGTATGCCAGTCACTTAGAGCCATATCCTTATTTGGATAATTATACATTTTCTTCGGGCTTGAGTCAAAGAATGGTCTATCACAATTAGGGCAACCCGAGGTTAGTGTTGCATTAACAATCTCTTCTTTTCCTAATATTTCATAGACGCTTTTTTCAATTAATATTTCCCCTGCTTTACTCCGCTTCATAAAATCGTTTACCCTATAACCTTTTCTTAGCAAATAGTTTACAATCTGCATTAACCTGTACTTGACGAGCGGTGGTGGTTTAAGATTCTCCAAAGGAGTCCCGGGAACTGGAGTAAATGCAAATAGTGCTACATTAACGCCATATTTATATATCCTTTCCATAGTTTCTATGAATTCCTGATCACTTACCGGT
>QMRD01000261.1 GCA_003649225.1 Thermoprotei archaeon
AACCAATATTAGCTTGTATTGATATATATTAGAATAGCGGTGTTTTAATTTGAGTCAGGTAGCCGTTAGAATAAAGAGCATATATGATTATCGAGAAAAAAGTATAGTTGCACGTAATGTTGATTTAAAGGAAGCTACATGGATATTATTCAGTATAAATAGGCGACATAAAATTTCCCTATGGATAGATCTAACGTTAAAAATGCCAGGATTAATAGTGGAACTCATACACGTTGATAGGCCTGGATGGAGCCTTAAGGGGGGAGATGTAGTTAAATTGAAGGATATATGTAGGAGACTTGAGGAAAAGGCCAGAAACATAGCATTAAAGTATAGGGAAAGCCTTAGAATTAAGGCGTACTATTCAACCATAAGCGGTGAACGTATACTAGTTAAAAGGATTGACAGAGAATAGAGTTACTTTAGGTTGAAGATTTTCTCAACGGCCTCATTAAATCCCTCCCAGTACGGCTTCTCTGTTATCATATCAGCTCTATCCTTTAATTCCTTAACTGCATTGGCTAGTGCGACGCTGAAACCTGCAACCTCAAACATCTCTAGGTCTACCTCGCTATCTCCTATTGCAACAAAGTCCTTAGGTGATAGTCCCATTAGCTCAGCCGCTTTAATTAAACCAACGCCTTTATTTACTCTAATATCCCTCACGTGGAAAGCAACACCACTATCTACCACAACTGTATATGGCATGTCGCCTACAGCCCTCCTCATGGCGTTGAGGACATAGCTCCTACTTAAGCTGGGCTTCCTCAACTTAAAGGCAAAATCCACGTATCTAAACCTATTCTGCCAGCTCTCACGAACTATATCCCCTAGCTTAGATAATATGGCTTCCTTAGCCTTTAACCCAACCTCCGGATCACCGTTTACTATCAATTGTTTATCATCCCCTACTACTGCGCCGTTTTCCGCTATTACTACTCCGCTACAGCCGAAGTACTTCTTCAAGCCCATTAAAACCGGAAAGGCATTGCCTGATGCGAGAACTATCCTGATACCTCTAGACTCAAGTCTTCTGATTAGCAATATAGCCTTTGTGCTTATTAAGCCGTTTTTTAATGTTATCGTTCCATCAATATCTAGGGCTATCGCCTTAAACATGGCTCATCACCAAAATCTCATATATGAAGAACTTTCGGTATAACCGAACAACTATTCAAGCACTATTACCTCTATTTTATTGGGCTTAGATTTTACCCCCTTAAGACTTGAAATAAATGCTATTAAAATGTTTCTGAGAAGACCCGCTACAAATGGATTTAAGGGAACATATACATCATCAACCCTTAACCTAACTTCCTTTAAAGCCTTAAGCGTTACACAATGATCTATGCTAGCCTCACCCCTAATAATAGCCGACATTAAACCCCTACACGTCTTAAACCCGCATTTACCGCAGTTTAATCCAGGCAATGGATTCAATGCATTAGTTTTAACTAGATTAGCTACCTTATCAACATCCTCTAGACTGAATATTGGAATATCCTTGTAAGATCCGCTAGGCTGTGTAGTTCCGGTTAGGACTATTCCTACCGTAAGTTCGTCGATGTAGCCTATGGCATCCTCGATTTTTCTAGCGACAACTATTCTCGGACCTATGTAGCTTCTCCTAAACCCCTCAACCAGAACGTAGTCGAAACCGCCGAAGAAACTGTAGGCCTTAGTAAGCTCAAGCGGTTCCATGAAAATCGCTGACTCCGAACCAGCTATCACCACTCTCCTCGCGGCGCCGCTGTCCCTTAATCTGCTCGTATCCTTGCCAGCTATGTCTATAAACTCCTCTCTACCCGCGTGTTTAATGTATCCAACCCTGTATCCTTCATTCACAAGCTTTTCGGCGATTTTTTCGACAACTGTCGTTTTTCCCGAATTCCTAGGTCCGGTGAATCCAAATACTTTCACTCTACTCCCCGTAAGCCATATATTAATCAGGATTGAGTGAGAGGCAGAAATTGAGTATATTAAAGCATTTAGGGAGATTTAATCTTTTTGACCTAAAGACTTCAGCCTGCAAGTATTTCTCCTCAGTCTACTTAACTTCTTTTTAGTTATTTTAAGCATTTCATTAGCAGCTCTAACTATGTCTTCTAAAGCAGATTCAGGAACTATCTGAATATTATTTAATTTAATCGGAAGCTCTATTCTCTCGCTACCAGTTATTTCAATAACTATTCTCTCAGGCTTTACCGATAGTATCCCACTGTGTTTAAAGCCTGCATCCCTAGCTATATGAAGCATTAGGTTAGCTGACTCAACATCCTTGGCTATGACGTGAATTATAGGTGGAAGTACTGCAAGCCATATATTCTTACAGTCAGACTTCCTTAACACCTCCTTCAGCTCATCTGTAGTGATGACTCTATGCCATTTAACTAGAGTTTTCAATCCAAACTTGTCTCCTGGAAGCTCTGCACAGTATACCTGTATTCTACCGCTGCAGGAGCTCGTAGTATAGAAGTTTTCAAGCTCATTTATACTTTCAAGCAGAGGTAGAATATCTATGTCTACCCTACCCTCCTTCAGCTCCCGCTTCAGCCTGTTAATGAAATATTCCTTCCTCTGTTTCCACTC
>QMRD01000262.1 GCA_003649225.1 Thermoprotei archaeon
AGGGTAGTTAGCTACTTTAACTCAAGCCTAGACTTGACGGTAAAACTCGTAACTGAGGATAATGAAACACTGGCATCCGCTGGGCTTGAGCTTGAAGCATGGGGTAACAGTACGGTTACACTAAACTTCACAGCGCCTGAAGCGACCTGCTGCCATGGGCTTAAGCTGTATCTAGTCATATACTACAACGATACCATGGTATACAGCGAGAAAATTAATATTAAGATTCTAAAGTCCACGGGCGAAGATGTCAGGCTTAAGATAAGGGAGATCTGCTACGACAAGACGGTACTAGCTAATTCAACGTTCACAGTAACTATGGTTGTCGAAAACGAGGGAAGCGATGCAACAACCTTTACAGTAAAGATCCTAGTTGAGGGTGAGCTAGCTCTTGAGATGCAGGACTCCATAGAAGGTAATAGTTTAAGGCAAGTGTTGGCGACACTAACAGCTCCTGAAGTAGCGGGAGTAGTAAAAGTCACCATAGTGCTCACATACGATAATAAGACTATAACTAGGACATTCAATGTACACGTGATGATGCCTGAGCTAGAGATAGGGCAGGTAAGCTATCCACCCGTAGTCAACTCAAACCAGAGCTTCCAGGTAACCGTACAGATAGTTTCGAGTAGCCTAGCACAGGTAGACTATGAGATCAGGATTAAGGTGAATGGAGAAGTCAAGAAGACGATAACAGGAACGATGACCTCAACAGTTGAAGTAGTATCGTTCAGTTTAACAGCACCACAGGTCGACAAGACTTCAAAGATGAAGATAGAAGTAATACTATATATCAACGGTAAAGAAGTTGACCACCGCCACATAGAAGTAACAGTACTACCAACAGGCGGCGGTGGAGGAGGACACCACTAAAACCCCTAATATTTATCGAAACAAACTCTCTTTATCTAATCTCTTTTTCTTAACTAATCTACCGACCTTTCACGTCCTCCTCCGACTATAAATAACCATTCACCTTTTTAGATTCTAAAGGCGGCTTGATTTAGAATTTACTTATTAATTCTATTGTTCCTTTAGAGCTTAGTATGTAAGGTAAACCTTATTTACTTCCTATGTTGCTACGTTTATGGATTACCATGGGTAGGTATGTGACGGTCTCTACTAAGGTTAGGAGGGAGCTTAAGGAGGAGGCTGAGCGGCTCGGGATAAAGGTATCAGAGGTACTTAGGCGTGCACTGGAGGAGGAGGTTAGGAGGCGTAAGCTTGAGGAATTGAGGAAAAAGCTAGATGAACTGGATGATGTGCTGGAGAAGATCGATATTAATAGAATTGTAGAAGCCATTCGGGAGGATAGAGAAGCTAGGTAGATAAGATGCCTGGAAATTTGCTTTTCGATGCTTCCTCACTAGTATATGCCCTCAAACTTAAGAAGCTGGAGGTACTGTACGATAATTATACTCAATGGCTTGTAATCTACGAGGTAGTTAACGCATTATGGAAGGAAGCCTCCTTAACAGGCACTTTAAACCTCCGCGAAGCCCTTAAAATAACGGAGGTTTTCACGGAAGCCATAGAATACATGAAGATATTAAGCCCGCATTCGCATGAAAACGCGATACTATCCCTTGCCAATAAGCTAAAAATATCAGCCTACGACGCCTCCTACATAGTTCTGGCAAGAGAGAAACTTGATACTCGTAACCGAGGATAATAGGCTAAAAGCTAAGGCAAAAAATCTAGTTAAAACGATAAAGTCTAAAAGACATACTATAGCTTCATGGAACAGCTTAGTTGTCCTAGAGCTATTAGGAATAAAATACAGAAGTAACTAGCGTCGAGGTAATTCCGCCTCTAATTTTAAGCTAATTTCTTAATCTTATCCAGTAGCTTTGGTCTAACTATATCTCCCGTAGCTTTTAGAACCCAGATATCCTTCTTCTTAGCGGCCTTTATGAGGTCGGGCATGGCAAGGGAAGTGTAGATGACAGGAATAACTATCCTCCTCAGCTTATCGGGGTAAAGTCTCCTAAGCTTTCTCAAGTTCTTCATAAGCTTCTCCATAACTTCATATCCCGCCCTTACACTAGCCTCACCAACTAAACACAGGTCTCCAGCAACACCATAGAGGTTTATCTCCAGGTCGGGAAGCACAAGCCTAGTTATATCCATTTCAACTCCAAGCTCCTTAAGCCTATACTTAATAATAGACCTAGCCTCCTCCTCGATATCCACTGTAATCTTCTTAAGCATAAACTCAATCCTCCTCAACCTCTCATCGATCCTTCTAACTACCTCCATCATCCTCTCGAAATCCCCTCTAAGCCTAATCTGCTCCTTCCTCAACTTATTGAACCCCTCCCTAAGCTTAACTTATTCGTGGCTGAGTCTGGCTTGTTCTTCTGCTATGTCGTCGAGTCTCTCAAGTATTTCTCTTATTCCTAGGTATCCGGCTACTGTGTATCTGAATTCTCTATCCTTCTCTAGTAGGTCGAGGAACTCCTTTTTTAATGACATATTGTCTCAACTATAGAGAAGGCGGACTAGGGTATATAAACCTATGGTTGTTAGGCTTTAAAGTTGTAGTGTGGAGGATTTGAGTATAATATTCTTCTATTAATGAT
>QMRD01000263.1 GCA_003649225.1 Thermoprotei archaeon
CTTATTGTGTCCGCGAAGTTCTTTACGCCTCTAACCCATATATGCTCTACTCCTGTAAGTCTTCTACATATTATTTCCCATGTCGTGGTGGGGCCAGCCTCCTTCACTACTATATCCGCCCTCATAGTTACACCCCAGTCGAAAGGCTTTACTCTTACCTTTGTTGACAACTTTCGCACGGGTGCTCCGGCCTCGGTAGATTCCTCATAGTGCATTTCGTCAACAGCGAATGCACCTTCTCTTTCTGATCTAAAGAGATCAAGGTATTCTGCTAGATAGAGCAGCGCGCCATCGACGTACTCCTTAGTTATTACGAAGGGTATCTTTACGTAGAACGTATCTCCTCTTCTTATTGCCTGTCTCTCTAGCCTCCATTTTCTCTCGAGGGATGGCGTAACTAGCTTTGATGCGAACCTTACTGGATAGAGAGTTGAGAGTAGGGTTACGCCTATTGAGACGAGGACGGCTATTACAAGCCATATAGATCCTGCTTTTATCTTTAATCCTCCTATGAACTGGGGCGTTAGTACTCCGATCATGTAGCCTAGGTATGCTCCGACCACGGATACTATAATGAACTCCATTAGGAACATTCCGGCGACGTGTAGTGGTGATAATCCTACAGAGCTGAATATTCCTATCTCAGTTCTCCTCTCGTGGACGGCGCCCATGACTGAGTTCAATATTATCATTATAAGTATGGCTGCTGGCAGTATGACCTCCTGCCCTAGCACCTGCTGTGCCGTTACCTTAGCGAGCCTTACTGCAATATATTTACCTCTTTCTGAGTCAAAATACGTGTACGTTACGTCGTACTCGAAGAAATATGCTATTTCGCTCGCTATACGATACAAAGTATCCCTGTCTTTATTCTTAGGCACTATTCTAACGGCGAATACTTCTCCTCCAAGCATCTCAGCTACCTTGCTTGGAACAATGATTATCATTCCGGGCTCTACGTACCTGACCTCAACTTCTCTCTGCTGAGCCTCCATTTCGAGAGGGAGCAGGGGTTCGCCTTTATTATCGGTTACATAGTTGAAATAGAGGGATGGCTCCGATAGGTTTCCAACTATTCTCAGGGAATATCCTCTTATGTCAAGCGTATCCCCTATCTCCTTGCCGAGCTCCCTTAGTAGATCCGCTGGAACAATACATACTAGCTCCGTGTCACTGACGAAAGGCCTAGTATCGGGGGAAAACATTGTTCCTATGTAGTCCTTAAGCCTTAATACCTCCCATTCTCCTGTAGATAAGCCAACTATAGCTCTTGCATATACCCTTTCCCCAGGTCTTAAACCTGGACCCAAGTATATGCCTGTTTGCCTCTCCAAGCCCCTTGGATACGCAAAGACTACCGGAAGTATGTACTCTAGTTCGTCCCCATACATGTGATATATTACTTGAAGTACCTGAGGCGATAGAGCTCTCTCAATTAATGACCTCCTAATCATTATACCTACGTGTGCATGGTCAAGCTCTAGTTGCTCAACAGGCGCAATATATCTTGCTGAAACCACGCTTATTATAGATACGAACGCCATCGTGACTATAAGTATCGAGATTATTAAAAGCGTAGTTCTAAGCTTTCTTCTTCTTAGGTTTCTGAGACCAAGCGACATTGAGAGGACGAATGCACTTAGTTTATCCATCTCCTCGAAGTGTTTTCCTACGATCTTAGTTCTGAGCTCCTTAAGCGCTCCTCCAGCGCTGTTAAACACGAGTATTAGTGGAATGGTTGTCAATACTATCATTAGGAACGAGAGGGCTGTTAGAAATACGTTGGCTACTAAGCAGAATCCTGGATGTGCATACGACATATACAGCACGGAGAATATGAATATTAGGAACATTGCTACGGCTCTCTTCTTAAGATCCTCGAATTCGAAGAGTAGCCTCTCCATAAGATAGGCGAATGGAAGCGCCATTAGGAGGAAGAATATTGATGTGTATGATGCATCGAGAAGGTTGTACCTTAGGTCTACGTATGCTCTTCTCTCAGCGCTGTAGGCATATAATGCAAGAGCTCTAGCCTTAGTGTAGTCCTTATTCTTGAGCGCTTCAATAACTTTAGGCCACTTTTCGTCGATTATCTTAAATGATTCCTCCACCGATTCTATGTAGAGCCTTGTTTTTCTGGACAACCTATACCTTTCCTCGTTAAGTAGCCTTATGTTTTCAAAGATTCTAATTATTGAGAATGTTTCTATATACTGCTGTCCTTTCCCTATAGTGTATCCTCGAGATCTATTGGTTAGGATGCAGCTTGCCCATATGTATCCAGGCGGGGATAGGGATATATCTATGGCCTTCATATCGTTAATCTTCGGATTTATGAAGAACATCATAGTGCCGGTAAAGTACTTCTCGCCCCAGCAGAAACCTATCATTTCAGTCATTAGCCCAAAGTAGTCTGCGAACCTCTGAGTTTCATGGTCCACTATCCATATAGAACCTAAGAACCAGCCAAGGGGCTCTAGGGTTTCAGGGTTTAATACGTCGAATACTACTAGAGATCCCGCTGGAAATACTACTGTTTCAGCATAGCTTCTTTCGCCTACCGACTGAAC
>QMRD01000264.1 GCA_003649225.1 Thermoprotei archaeon
GTATAACTAACATATTACCTTCAATAGAACCTGGGGCTGCTAGCTCCCTGAGAATAAATCTCATTAAATGCTTCGGGTCTCTATTAAGGTAATCGCATATTTGATTAAAATTTTGGATAAACGTTCTTTTTCCACTAATCATAACTTCAGGCTTGGGTGGTTGCCACCTCTCCCTATGAATCCTCTTTTTAGGAAGCTTCGACCAAGCTCTCGCTAGTAGTTCCTCATAAGTGTAAAAGTCCGACGACATACCAACTCTCCACTTACACTCTACTATTTAAACGTAGTTATCGTTTTCTCTTAGCGACTAAAGAAAAAATTTTAGAGAAGACAGGTATATTAACAACTGGGAGCCCTCGGTCGCTCCCGGAGAGGGCGGATGCCTTCGATGATGAGGGGTATCCCCGGGCTCCTACACTTTCTTCAAGTATTTTTGATAGTACCTGCTTTACATTAAACTCGTCACCCGATCCTTTATACCCTATTTTTATCATATCTTCTATACTCAATACTCCTTCTATCCAAATTTTCGCGAAAAGGGCTTCTATGAATGTAGCTCTATCTACACCTTTAGGTTTAGGAGGCAATGTATCTTTGTATTTTAAATATATTTCCTTGAGGATTCTATTAGTAACCCTAATGGACTTAAGTTGGCCTGTTCTTAAATAACAAACTGCTGAGACAACAAAATTTACTATACTATCGCCTAATTTGGCGTAATCTTTATAGTCTACCAAGTTCTCTTTCCCATTCCTTCGCTAAATTATCTAAGTCATCTGATATTTTACGAATAACTCTACGAAGGACTGTCAACGGATCTTCGTTTCTTGTCCTAAGGTACAATTTTGGTATACCAGTTAAGGGGTGATCTATTCTATAATGTGCAAAATATACCTCCGGATCTCTAAGAAGATAATCTACTATTAAGTTACAGAGAGTATGCCCTTCACCTATAATCTCTATTTCTAGAGACTTGTCGCTATATTCCAACACCTTTATTTCAGGCTTTCGTATAACCACATGCCCACCCAACATTCAATCAATTCATTATAATTGTATAAAATTGTTACCATTGTAGACCGCCGGGGGCGGGATTTGAACCCGCGCGGGGTTATCCCCCAGCGGGTTAGCAACCCGCCGCCCTGAACCAGGCTAGGCGACCCCGGCCCATCATATATTTTCAACAACCCTTTAAAAGATTAACTCAGAGAGAATGGGCCCGAGGGGATTTGAACCCCTGGCCTTCGGGTCTGGAGCCCGACGCCCTTCCTGGCTAGGCTACGGGCCCTTCTAACTATATACTTTAAAGTAAAGGTTATAAAGGTTATGAAGGTCGGTCTTGTGAATAATTTTCCGAATTATTTGAAAGCCAATAACTAAACTAGTCTTACCAGCAACACAGGAAATTATTTAAGAAAACAAAAAATTAATAACTGACGTATGTTAGCTTATGCAAGGTGTGCTTATGCCAGGACCTGCTACCGCTCAAATACTGGTAAAATCTTTAGGTTCCTCAGTACTCGTAAAACTTAAAGGAGGAAGAGAAGTAAGAGGAATCTTAAGAGGATTTGACCAACACTTAAATCTTGTGCTTGATGAAGCAGAAGAATTAAAAAGTAATAAGACGAGGAAACTAGGCACTATTATAGTGCGCGGTGATAACGTAGTATTTATAAGTCCGGTCATGTGAGGTAGATAAAATGGTTAAAGGTACAACTTCTTTTGGCAAACATAGTCGAGGTAAAACACATATTAGATGTAGAAGATGCGGTAGACATGCTTATAACGTAAGGAAAAAATATTGTGCAGCCTGTGGTTTTGGTAGATCCAGTAGAATGCGGAAATACTCTTGGCAAAATAAGAAAATAAACAGAGTACGCATAAAATAAGTTACAAGTACTAAAGTTAGGAAAACGGTAATCCCACATATTCTGGATACGAAATGTTTAAATAGAAGCGTAAAGTTATTCTGTTGCATTTAGAGTAAAATAGGGTGATAACATGTCGGAGCCTACTATTGCTCAAGTGGGTGGTGTACCAGTACTTATACTCAAAGAAGGGACAACTAGAAGAACAGGTAGAGAAGCAATACGCCTCAATATCATGGTTGCACGAGCCATAAGTGAAGCAGTAAAATCAACTTTGGGACCGAAAGGTATGGATAAGATGTTAATAGACAGCCTAGGTGATGTCACCATTAGTAATGACGGTGCTACAATACTCGATGAAATGGACGTACAACATCCTATTGCAAAACTCTTGGTAGAAATATCAAAAGCGCGAGATGATGAAGTAGGTGATGGAACAACTACAGCTGTAGTTTTAGCAGGTGAACTCTTAAAGCAAGCAGAAGACTTACTACTCAAAAATATTCACCCGACAGTAATTATTAGCGGATATAAAAAGGCTATGGAAAAAGCTATTGAAGCACTTCAAAAAATGGCTAAAAAAGTAGATCTAGATGACGATGAAACCCTCAAAAAAGTTGCTAAAACTGCCATGCATGGTAAAATAGTAGCTGCAGTAAGGGACTTATTTGCCGAAATATCAGTAAAGGCCGTTAAACAA
>QMRD01000265.1 GCA_003649225.1 Thermoprotei archaeon
AATGGTAGGATAGATCCCTATGAGGATTACATATTTAGGCCTTGGATAGTTGTGCTTGAGGGTCGTGTTAGGAAGGTGTATTCCTACCTGG
Source organism: Thermoprotei archaeon (assembly GCA_003649225.1). Lineage (GTDB taxonomy): Archaea > Thermoproteota > Thermoprotei > Thermofilales > B9-G17 > B9-G17. Next base: position 92 of record QMRD01000265.1, read on the forward strand.
TGATTAAGGCTGCAAGTGAAAAGGGTCTTTTAGCGGGGCTTCCCAGCGTTATTATGGATTTAGATGAAACATACAACTTCTGGTATAATAGGGATATGGGGTTCCACTACGATGAAATTGTTGCTAATGCTCCCTGGCTTAAGGTTATGCAGCTAGGATTCCTGAAGGAGCATATGTGTCCAGCGCCCGACTTCCCGAATATTGTTGTTAACTATAATGCTTTCAAGAAGAGGGGTATATGGATTAGGCTTAATCCTGACATGAGCTATCTGGAGTACGTGGCTGGACGAAGCGTGGAGGGGGTTGAGAACGCCGCTAATATCGACATAACCTTTGATAACGTTAGGGATCACCTGATTTCAGATAGAGAATTCCTCCATGTAACTAACGTTAGGAAGCTGATTGAAATTGCATCGGTAGCTGAAATGGCCGATAGAGTTTACTTTAACAACTGGGATCCGGATTTGCCGAGCGTACTTACGCTGATGCCTCAGCCTAGAGGAGTTAAGGTTCTTGACGGCGAGTGGGTGAATATAGGTCCGGATGGCGGGGATCAATACTTCGTTTACGTTACGTCGAAGCATACTGTCATATCTGCAACTGGCAACTCTGCTTTTAGAAGTACTGATGGAGCTAGAAGCTGGAGTAGGATTACTGAGGAGAACCTTGTGGATGTTGGCTTTGTATCGATGGCTGAAAGTGAAGGTGTGTTATTTGCTGGAGCTGGCAGGGGAGGAATGTATATTAGCTTTGACGATGGATTTTCGTGGAAGAGAATTAATACTGGAGATGAGGATCTGGAGAAGAAGGAGTTCTGTGAAATTGTATCTATAGTTGCTTTAAGCAGTAAACACTTGTATGTGGGAATTAAGAGCCTTAATCCTCAGGCTAAACAGATTAACTGGGTGTATGAGCTGATATACAATGAAAGTAGTGGCGAATGGATCTCTATAAGGCATACTTTGCCCCCAGATGTCGTCCCGAAGAGTGTTAAGATGGTCGTCTATAAGCTTGCATATGACCCCGACTTTGCTGGCTTAGGTCCTACGCTCTTCGTATCCAAGTATCCCAGCGGGTTATACATGGCTACTAACCTCACAGGCGAGTGGAAGTGGATTAAGATTATGGATAAGGCTACAACCGACGTAGATGTGGCTGTAGACTATGATATCGTATACTTGGGGACGTATAATGACTGGATTTATAGGGGAGAGTATAAGCACAATAGCTGGAAGTGGAGGAGAATAGATCCAACAGAGGGTGCCTCAAAGCCTATATCCCTACCTATAGTTCCTGTTATAAGTGAAGTTGAAGTTGATCCATATAATCCGAATAGGGTATGGTGGGGTACTCCAGGAAAGCTTGTGAGAGCTTATCCCTATCCCGAGCCTCAGGAGTGTGTATTTGGAGTGTTTGCATGGGATCCCGTGAAAGAGGAGTTCCTCCACTCGTTTATAACTAATGGATGGGGTGCATTTATAGCGATAGATAAGCATGGAGAGGGAGAGGATCCAGCCGACTATACAATTACCATAGATGGTGTCGTTGGAGCCAAGATAGCATATACCTGCTCCTACTCCTTCAGGTGTCTGCTTAAGACGATGGATGGAGGAAGAACATGGAATCCATCCTACTCGGGACTTTACGGGGAGTGCATGAATCAGATATGGTTCCTTGATAGAGAACCGTTTTCACATACTTTCATAGTTGTGTGCCAGGCAGGCATTGAGATATCTTATGACTATGGGAATACTTGGCTTGACTGTTTTGACCTGCCTCCAACAGCTATCAGAGCTGGGTTCCCCTGGTGTGTGCTGCCTCTGCCGCAGGAGTATGGCTATAAGGTTACTGTTGATGGAAAGGATTATCCACTGGATCTTCTAATAATAACTGGATATCCAGGTCCCGTTCCTGGAGTATCAGGTAAGGCTTCAAAGAGGTACGGCTTGATAGCAGTATCCACCGAATACATGTGTGAGGCTAGGAAAACAGGTAAATTACTTGTAAAGGGAGCTATTAACCTAACGAGCAATCCAGCAGTGTACGGGATTCTCGTGGATCACTACGTAGTTTTAGCTCTTCAGGAAGATGGCGTTGAAGTATATGACCTAGCCAGCCGCAGCAGGTTCATATCCAATAAAGGTTTACCCCGGGATGGAGGGGTGTGCAGGATAGCGGTATACCGTGCTGGCGGTAGAGATATATGGATTTTAGCGACCTATGAGGGGGAACCTACCTTTAAGACCGAGGGAAACGACCATTACTTCTGGGATGGTCCTAGCAGGCTCTTTATAGCTGAAAACTTGCTGACCAGTAAGGAGAATACTGTTTGGAGGCAGATCTATCCGAGCAGCGGTAGAACTGAGGGAGGAATAGTATCAATAGTTATTAGCGGTAGCGGTGAAATGCTGGCGCTGGAGTCTACGGGTAAGATAATATATTGTCCGGATATTTCAAGCACTACAC
>QMRD01000266.1 GCA_003649225.1 Thermoprotei archaeon
GGGTATAATAAGCCTGAAACCAGATAAGACGGGGCTAATATTTAAGACGGATATCGTAAGCATAACTAAGCTAGCTAGCTATAGGCCCCGTAAATTCGGCTATATGGCAAGAAAAATAGATAACCTATCTATTGGAGAGAAAATAAGATTGTATGATGCTGTAGTAGAGAATATAAAAACCGAGAACCCCGCGCTATACTTTATAATGCAGGTGTTTAACAACGATTTATCGAGAACAGAATTATTCCACATGGGCAATCCACATCAACCACTATGTGTAAGAATCCTAGACTTTAAGGACGAGGCACATAGGCTTAGCGTTATAGTTGGAAGATTCAGAGCTAAGAGGCCTAAGCTATACGAAATAATGCTAGAGGAGGGAAAGAGGATTTTAGATAACATGAAAAAGTAATTATTTTCTCTTTACTCGTGTTCCGTCCCCTATAATCCAGTAGTCGCCACTTTCCCGCCTTTCAAGCTTAAAGATGGGTACCTCCTTTTTAACTCTCTCAATGGCTTCGGCTAATGTTTCAATAGCTTCTTTTCGACCTACTGCAGAGACCGCTATAACTACAGTTATCTCACCTACCTTTCGTTCGCCAGTCCAATGATATATCAAAACGTCTCTAACCCCCTTCCTGCTACTTAAATCGCTAGCTATACTTTCCAATTTTCTCGTAGCATAAGGCTCGTATTCCTCATAGAGAAGAGAAAACACTTTATCTCCATCGACAACTCCCTTAACAACACCGATAAATAGCGCTATGGCTCCAATACCCTCTTCAGCGCTCTTGGCAATATCCTCCACGAGCTTGTTTAAATCGATATCTCCCCGAGTTATTTTGCCAACATACATCTCAACCACCTGAAACCGGAGGAATAAAAGCCACCTCATCACCAGGTTTAACAATATAGTTCATAGGCTTAGCCTCACCATTAACTAAGGCATAAATTTTTATACCCCTTCTCTCAAGCTCGTTAAGCTCCGGAAAAAGGGCATAAACCTTAGAGATAACATCAGCGAGCAGAGGACTATCATTAAACTCTAGTACCATCTCCCTTAATTTCACATAATCCCTTAAAACCGAGAAAAAGAGAACCCTAATCTTCATCAAAAGAATATCTACATTTCTACAATTTAAGTCTACGCATTTTTATCACTATATTAGAGCAGAGATATTGGTACTAATCCATTATCTATTCCTATATATTCTTAATAGTATAATTATTCAAAATATCTGCAACATAACTTAATTTATTTACAATATATCCTCGTTTCGGATATACTTCTTCCAATTCGGCACCTCTATTCCTATCTATAAGAATAGCCTTAAATCCAGCATTTAATGCCCCCTGAAAATCCTCGCGATAATTATCGCCTACATGAATGAGATCCGCTGTATCAGTATTAAGCATTTCTAAAGCAAGCTTAAATATTTCTGGATCAGGTTTCATACAGCCAACTTCATCCGCATATACCTGCTTAACAAAGAACTTCCCTAACCCTGTTTTCTCAAGAATAATTCTCGTGTAGAGGCCTGGCCAATATATAACGTTACCTATGGTAATCATTTCAACATTTTTCCCTCTAAGCTTTTCTAGCAACATATAGACGTCATCGAAAACTAGGTTGGTAAAATCTTCTCTCAATATCATCAAGGATAATGCATTGCATACGTCATGCTGATCTATCAAGCCATTAAATTCGGCGAGCAATATATTCATGCAGTCGTAAACAACGCTCTGCCTCCTGATCTGTCCTCTCGATCTCATTTCCTTCATCTTAACATATGCTCTAGACGTAGTCTCTTCCACATACGTTAAATCTAGACCTGTTAATCGAGAAAGATACTCGGAGAACTTCCTATAGAATATATCAATATTAAGTAGCGTATTCCAGACGTCGAAGCTCACGACAACCATATATAGGATTGGATAAGAAACGTTAATAAAATATTTCGCTGGGTGTCTATCAATATAATGGAATGGCCTATATATTTCAGGGATGCATTAATTGTAGGTAACCCTAAGAGTAACATTGCAGTCTGCACTTTATGGACGAGAAAAGAAAATATATCTAAACTAATTCCTCTTCATAAGGTAGCTGTTATAGGTAACCTATATACCGTAAATGGGATAAATTACATTATAAAAAACATTCTCGCAAATCCGGTGATTAGATACATAATAGTATGTGGAACCGACTTAAACAATGTTTTTGAAGTGCTTCGAAAGCTGTGGATGAACGGAGTGGATGAGAATAATAGGATTAAGGGGACAACCTACTATCTCCACAAAAACATACCTAGAGAGCTAATTGATACCATTAGAGAGAACGTTAAGCTGATAGATATGAGAGGGAGGGAAAGCGAATTACCCAAGTTAATCGAAGAATTATATAGAGAAGAAGGATATTTTGTATCTCCTATAATAATAGGAGAGGAAAAGGCTGAAGTTGAACTGCCGCCAACCGATTATACTGGGTATAGAATTGAGGGCAGCTTAGGCGAAGTATGGCTCAATGCAATAGATCTAGTGATGAAGTA
>QMRD01000267.1 GCA_003649225.1 Thermoprotei archaeon
ACAGAAAATGCGGCCTTAAGCTGTAAATAATATAAGGCTACTTAATATTTATCTTTATGGTGGAGTATATTTATGTGTGATTTTTATGTCCCACGTGAGGCTTCTAGTTACGGTCGGCAAAACTCCTGTTCCTATTGAATATACTTTAAGCAGAATTGCAGGAGAGAATGCTGGAAATATCTACGTTTATGCTATTTTAAGTGAGGAGAGCCAGCAAACTCTTTATAATGTTTTAGCGGAGGCTATAAGGCGTTACGGTGATAGGTTTAATGTTAAACAGTTTATTGTAGAGGATCCCGAGGATATCGAGGAATGTCTTAGGGTTTGTAGTGAAGCTGTTATGGAGCTTCTCGACGATGTTAGGGAGAGCGGTGTTCAGGACGTTTCTAGAGAAAATATAGTCGTCAACTATACTGGCGGCACTAAGCCTATGAGTGCTGCTCTTGTTGCGGTGGTGTTAAATAGGCTACCGCACGCCAATCTCGTCTACATAGGGGGTAAGAGGGATGAGAGGGGTATCGTTGTCTCAGGCTTAGAGAAGGTTGTTCAGGAGAATGTCCTGCCGATTAGTGCTCTGTTTAAGGCTAAGGAGCACTACGAGAACTTTAACATAAACTATGCGTATATCCTGATTAAGGAGGCCGCCGAGAGGTATGGTTCCCAGTACTATATGGCTCTCTCAGGCTTTCTCGAGAGTCTCGCGTTAAGGGATATATACGACTTTAAGGAGGCCTGCAACGTATTAAATAGGTTTAAGAGGCCCTTTAAACTATATACCGATAGAGTTATCTTCCCCGAAGATGTCGTTAAATTCTTCACTAAGGCTTCTGAAAGCGTGGATCTAGTAAATTCAATATATTATTCGCTTAAGCAACTGCGTCGGTTAAAGGAGGCGAGAAACTCCGAGCAGAGTAAAAGCATTATAAAGCCGTTTAGTAGGAATAGAGGGCTTGTACGTGGCCTAGAATATTTAATCGCAGAAGTTTTATTGAATATTGAAAGGCGGATATTAACGGGCGAGCTTCTTATCGCATGCGTTTCAACCTACCGGTTATACGAGTTACTAACTCAATATAGGCTGATTGTAAAGTATGGTCTATCGCCGACCTACGTGGACTGGAGTGAGATACCCAGTGACTTTATAAGGGAATATAACATCGATACTTCTGAAGTTAAGCATCTGAATCTCCAGACATCGTTTAACCTTCTCAACTATTACGGGGACGAGCTTGTTGATGCTCTGGATTCAGATCTTCTAAGGAAGCTTCAGTTTGAGAGAAATAATTCGTTAATTGAACATGGCTTCTCGGAGGTGGATAGAGAAGTTGTCGAGAATGCAATTAAGGACATCAATGGGGCATGTAGAAGAGTGATTAGCGGCTTCGATATAATGCTTGATAAACTTAAGTTTCCCAAGCTAACTGATGAAGTCCTCTTTTGCGTTAGAGCATGAGATTAACCGCTTACTAGATCATCGATACTGAAGGCTAGGTAGCCACTCTTCAACAGCCTTTCCTTATCCTCTATCCTCCTAGCTATTAGTCCGTAGTACTTTACTGGATAGCCGAGATATTTCCCCTTATCTTCCAGCTCGAATAGAATCCTTTCAGCCTCATTTAATCCGATGTCCCTCCACTTAACCTCCATTAAAATGGCTTTTCTTCCACTTCTATCTACAGCTACTACGTCTATCTCCACGCCCTTTCTCCACCATCCCCCAACTCTGTATGGCTTAAACGGCAAGCTAAGCCTCCATACCTGCTGGCGTGCTATATCCTGGAACACGAGCCCCATGTACGTGTTAAAGTCCTCCCTGACCTTCTCTAACACCTCCCCTCTTTCTCCGAGCTCCAGCATACTCCTATTCGGAAACACGTACCTGAACCAGAACCTGAAGAAGTTATCCTTAATCCTATAGACTGCCCTGCCTCCACCAATCGGTTCATCTCTAGCCACCAGATCCAAGTCTCTAATCAGCACGTTTAGGTAGTAGCTTAGCGAGGTCTTGGATGCTCCTAGGCTACCTGCTATCTCACTAAACGTGGATTTACCTGATGCCAGAAGTCTAAGGATTTCAAAATACGTTACATGCTCCCTAAGCTCGGTCTTCAACAGTAACTCTGGTTCTAGATACAGCGGAGACCTGTAGTCGAAGATGAGCCTCTCGGCCTCCCTAAGCCAGTCTCCTGAACTAAGCATTGAGAGGTAATAGGGGGTCCCACCGAATACCCCATATATGGCGACAGCATTCACGGGGCTTACTCCTAAACGCATGGCTAGGTAGCGGTAGGTGGCTTGGAAATCGAAGGGCTTTATCTTCAGGAATCCCGTAGCCCTCCCATATAGCGGCTGACCGTAGTTGTAGATTCTCTCCATCATGCCTATTGAGGAGCCAGTACATATAAGCATCAGCTGGCAACCGTGTGCCTCCTCATCTATAATCCTCTGAAGGATCGAGAGAGCGCCCCTATCTATCTCAAGCAGCCTCTGGAATTCATCGAAAACAACTATATGCTTCTCCCTACGCGATAGCCTAAATATGC
>QMRD01000268.1 GCA_003649225.1 Thermoprotei archaeon
ATATGGCTAGTCTACATTATACTTCTAGGAGAGCCACAAGAGCTCTCAATTGCAGACTTGGCTTGGATATTCGGATACATATTCATATTCGCAGGCCTCTACAAAAACGTCAAACCTTTATACTCCATAGTTAAAAGCGCAGGTTTAGACTATAAAACTAAAATAGTATATGCGGCCCCTCTAGTTATAGGAGCTATACTAATCGGAACAATTCTCGCCGCAATTCCAGGTACCTTAGCCAGGGAAGACTTGTTAACGGTAATCGTAGATACTTCTTACATCATCCTAGATTTAATACTCTTCACTCTCTCGCTTGAAGCAGCGATATTCTTCCATGGAGGAAAAGCTGCTAAAGGCCATATACTTTTCTCAACGGGATTAGCCTTACTGGCTATAAGCGATCTGCCCTACTTCGTTATAGGCGGCTACTATCCGGGAAATATTCTAGATTTACTATACGTTATAAGCTATATAGTCATAGCTACAGGAATCCACGTCTACAGCAGACAATCACCAATTATCTAAACTTTTGCTTCAAACTCGCAACAGGGATCTCCTTTAGCTATACACTTCATCTCTACAACCTTTACCTCTCTACCCCAAAGCTTAGATAGAAATCCTGCCAGCATTCCTCTAAAGATTTGACTATTAGGCTTATCGCTATTTACATCTATACACTCTACAAGTTCTCTAACCACTATTCTACAATATACACCGTCGATATAGCTTTTTAACTTAAATCTTCCATGCCCCAAACTTTCATAGTAGAGCAGTAAGTATTCCAATGCCTTTTTGCCGTTTTCAAAATATCCGGAGAGTCTAGCTGCTATAGCCTCACCAGCTCTAAAACCCATATGATACATTATCGCTAAGCCACCGCCTCCAAGTTCTCTAAGTACCTTGAATAAATCATGCATCTCTTCCAACGTGAAAACTACTAGCCTAGCTTCTCCATGAGTAAAAGGCAAATCTAACAATTCTATATTCTTTACATGCCGTAAAGACTTCAATTCCCTCAATAAATCAAATTTATCTATACTAGAATCTGTTAAATCGAGAAATAGCGATGCATGAATAGCACCCCTATCCGGGTGGGACTGTACAATACAACTAAGCATTTTAACCCCATACTTGGAGAACAGCTTAACAGGTTCTAGGGCATAGTCACTCTCATCCTCAAGTTCAAAACTAATCAAAACCACTTTCCTCTCTGGAAAATATCTCTCCCTTAACATCGCCCCCCCCCCCGGCGGGGTGCCGCGGAAAACAGTTTCGGGGCGATAATTCATTCTATACACCATCTTAAACTTTAATTTTCCTCGTATTTATTTTATCCTATTAATGAAATAGTGGTATAACTCTAAGGCTCTTAAAAGCTATTCTTTCATCACTATGTTTTTGAGAATTTCCTCGGCTTCCCTTGCTCTTTCATATATGTGTATCAACCTCGCTAGGTGGTATAGCGGGGCTACTATGGGGGTTAAGGCAAATAAATTGGCTATGAACATGGTCTGAACCCTTATAGCGTCTACAAACCCGCTGTCGGGGGCGTATAGCATAGTCGCCAGGGTTACGCTGACCTCGTTTAGGACAGCCATGGTCAGCACGCCCAGGCTGTATATCAGCATGGTGGACTTGTAGAATCTCTCAGTCTTATCCATCTCGCTCGGGTAGATTATGGCTGAGGCCAGGAATAAGCCTGCCCCGAAGCCTCCAAGCAGTAATATTATCGGGTTTCCCATTATCACAGCTGTTGAAGTTAACGCGGTTAGGATTATTACGTGGCTTAGACACCTGTAGAAAACCTCCCTCTCTATCGCATAGGTTATGGCTAGTAGGAGGGCTCCATAGCCCAGCGTTATCCACAGCGGGTGTATCCCCAGCAGGAATTTTGGGTTTAGGAGGGGGAGCTGTGCCGCTAGGAAGCAGCCCGCCAATACCCCCTTCTTCCTCTTCTCGGATACTCCAGCCATTCCCGTGGCGACGCTAACAGCCGGGAGGATCAGGATGGCGTAGTCTAGCAGCTTAAACTCGTAGCCAGTCCTCAAGTTTACGGTGCCCTTCCCCCTCAGCAGCACGTCCTCCCTCTCAATCTCAGCCTCTAGGTTGAAGACTCCGTAGGCTGGCAGCTCTATGGTCTGGTTGAACTCATAAGAATTTACAGTCCACTCGTACTCGACTCCTGCGATTCTAATCCTCAGCTTGTGGGGTGGCTTATAGCTACAGCTTATAGTCAGGTAGCCGAGCTTTTGAGTTATGGTAAGCAGGGCGTACTCCTGCCTGCTCACTACATGAGTGAAGTTCAACAACCTCCCATCAGCGTAGGCCAAGCTCACTATCCTATCTCCTTCAACTCTCCACGAAAAGTAGACCTCTACAGGTTCGTTCGGGAACCGTACAGCCTTGGCGGAGACGAGCTTGGGCTCCTGGCTTACAACTACCGTCGGGTAGACCGTGGCGTCTACGAAGACGGGCTTGAAGATTAAGAGCTGCTCGATTCCATACCAGTCCTTTACCAAAGATTCAACCGAAGCCTCTG
>QMRD01000269.1 GCA_003649225.1 Thermoprotei archaeon
GGGAAGGGGCGAGTGCGGTATAGGCCTGGTTAGGGCAACGGCTTAGTTAGGCGGGTACTCGCTAACGTGCCAAAGAACGTCGTCCCAGCGCACAATAGAGGTTTCTATCCTAAATGGGACGGTCTCCCAAGCGGCGAACAAAATAAAAACTGATAATGTTTCTAAACAAGTATTACCATCATATTTTTCAAGCAGTTCTATGTGAATTCTTGAGGTTACGCTATCTCTTCAAGCCGCCTACATATATTCTAAGCAATACTTTCTGCGACACACTGAAGAATATTATCGTTGGGAGCGCATAAAAGAGACCTAAGGCGGCCAGCAGACCCCAGTCAATAAACTTAAACTCGCCTATTACGTGGTAAGTTAACACAGGCAGAGTGTAGTATGCCTCATCCTTAACATAGGTGTATACGAGGATGAATTCAGACCATCCTGCCAAGAAAGAAAATATCGATATAGCAGCTATTCCTGGGAGTAACAGGGGAACTACCACGTATCTCCAAGCTTTCCAGCGTGAGCATCCATCTACCAGAGCTGCCCATTCAAGCTCCCAAGGTATCGCGTCGAAAAAGCCTTTAATAATCCATGCTGACATAGGAATCTCCAAACCTGCTTTAACAAGTATTATGCCGAATAATGTCATAAAGCCCTTGCCGTATAGCCCTATTTTATTCAGAATAACGAAAAGTGCAATGAGCAGAATTATAGCAGGAAACGCATGTAAAGCTATAATAAACTCCATTAGTAAAGTTCTGCCGGGAAAATCCATCCTCGAAATGGCATAGCCTCCCAGAGTACTAACGAATACGACTAGGGCTGATACTCCCAATGCAAGTATAAGCGAATTAATCGTTACAGGCCATATATTGGGATATTCTTTTAGTCCCGCTTTAATTGGAGACCATAAGAATCTCCAATTTTCTACAGTAAACCCTCCAGGAACTATGCCCAGAATAACTCTCTTACTGAAACTCTGTGTAGCCAGCCAGGCAACCATGGACCATATTGGGAATAATGGTACTATAGATACTATGAATACTATAATAGCTATTATTATCTTTTCAAGGTAAATCCTCCTCTTCATGGATTTAATTTTCAAGCCACCCGCCATATCTCTACACCTCTATTTTACTGGTTACCATCATTCTCTTGAACCCAAATATTTTGAAGTATAATGATATCACTATTACACCTACTATTACGATAATCAGTGATATAGCCGAGGCATAGCCGTATTCATAATCATAGAACGCTTTAGTGTAGGAGTATAAAGCCCACACCATTACACCAGCGGCCTTAGCTATACCAGCGATGCCACCGCCACCGCCAGCGCCCCATATCATTAAAATCTGTTCGTAAGATGCAAGTAGACTTAATGTCTGCCATGCAGTTACAAACATTATTGACCATTTAAGTAACGGCAGTATTATATACTTAACTACCTGAAAATCCGAAGCCCCATCAACTCTGGCAGCGTTAATTAAGTCTGGTGGTATAGATTTAATAGCGGCAGTATATACTATCATCCCAAAGCTGGCCCCAACATATCCATTTACAATAATCATAAGCATCAAGGAATATGGTTTATCTAGTAACCAGCTACTCGGTAACCACTCCTTAGGCACTCCTACGGCCATAAGCATAGCATTCATAAGCCCATACTTTGGATCGATGAACCAGTTCCACATTAGCGCGTATATAATACCGGGCATTATACGAGGTATAAGCCAAGATACTCTGAGAAACATAGATATCACCTCTTTTTTAACGAAAAACGCTATACATATAGAGAGAAATAACGAATATATGGCATTTATAAACAGTACAGATGACACATAGATAGCAGTTGTCATTATGACCTCGTTAATATATGGATCGTGTCTAGAAATTATTTTCTCAAAATTATCTAAGGTAATTTTTACCTTAGGAGATGCGAAGTTTTCAATAAAAGGCAAGAAGTTCTTAATACTAAGATCCGTGAAGCTTAGGTAAACTGTTAATATCATTGGAGCTATCCATGCAAAGATTATAGTGAATATAAGCGGTGTTAAAAAAAGCCAAGGTAACAATCTTTTACTCAGTTTCACTTTTATATTTCCACCCCCTTTGAAAATAGAATATAAAAAATGGAATTATAAAATTAAATATTTACATTCTACATTTATTAATACTAGTCTTTGATTATTATTTTATCTCCTAGTTGAGCACTAAGAGTATTGACTATCTCGTCTAAGGCCTGCTCTGGAGTAGCATCGCCTTTTTCAACTTTCGTGATTGCAGCTAGCCAAGCATCTTTATAGACTGAGAACTCCAGGCTTAGTGGTTCAAATGAAGTGTAATCTAGCATGTACGCAACTTCGGTGTGGAATTTAGACTTCATATACATCGGATGTTTAACTGTAGTGCTTCTTACTGGTAAGTGACCGCTTTCGACAGCATGTATGGCATCTAGCGGGGCTGACGTAGCTAATGCTATTAACAGGAAGGCTATCTCCGGATACTTGGACTGGCTGGTTACGTAGTACAGGTA
>QMRD01000270.1 GCA_003649225.1 Thermoprotei archaeon
AGTAACGGTATAGCAAGGTTCAGAGTGCCTCATCTCGAAACCGGAGTTTACAATGCCTCATTATATTTCCGACGAAATAAAGAATACAGGCCAGCTCTCTTCTATGCCTATCTATTTGTAAACTGCGATCCCGAATACAGGAAGGGAGAGATTCCCGTTGTCAAGAGAATTAGTAAAACCTTCGAAGTCATGAGAATAAGGGAGAAAAACAAGAGAATAGATCTACCATTTCTAGTAATAGAAGCTACTATTGAAGGAACAGTTAAATCCGTAATATTGTCATACGCTTTAAATGGCTCAGGAAGGTTCTTCAAAAGCATGATTAAGGTCGATGACGGCAAATATATTACATATATACTGGGTAACGAAAATACGAAGATATCTTACGAGATAATATTTATGGATAAATATTTAATCGAATACGTATCAGGTAAAGAAACTCTGATATTTAGACGAGCCAAAGAGAGTTCTTGGTCGAGGTTAATACTCCCCGGCTTAATAATTGTCATGCTTATAGTGCTGCTAATATTAGCTGGTTTTCTTCAAAGGAGAATGCATAGGTAGTTACGGATATTTCCAGTGATAATACTTCCACACAATTGTCTCGCCGTTATTCAATACGTATTTATCTGCCGACACAGTTCCCCACTCTAATTTTCCCGAAGTAGCATTATATTTAAACCAAACCCACGACATACCCTCCTTTCCGGGCACAATTATCTTTTCTTCAACACCATTTATCGACGTAACATAAACACCGTAAGCTCCATAGTAGTATTTAACATCGCATATTCTTGCTGTAGCATTAAAGAGGGTACATCCCAAGGGAAGCTTGGTATGGTTAAACCATTGTATGGTGCCGTTAGAGTAGTCGATTCCAATATTCACTTCTATAACCAAGTCCTTGATACTATCATAGAGAGTCCTATACTTCTCGGCTTCTGTATAGAAGTAAACTGCACAGCTCGTCGAGAAAATAGCCCATAGAAGCAGGATTATTAGTAGGAAGTCTTTCCTATACATTTCACCACCGAACCTTTCTTTATAAGGAGGCATGTTAATAAGGCTGTCGAGAATTCGGTAATAGGGCCAACGCCTATCATCCAGCCGCCAAAAACTGGGAGAAAAAGACCTATAACACTAATAATTGCTGCATTAAACAAGTTAAATCCGAACATAAGGTAAAAAGCCATTGAAGACGTAATATCAAAAAGAAGAACTGAAAGAAATGTGACAATAAAAATCTCTGTTAATGAATTAAGTTTCCTACAGGCTAACGTCCACAGATAGCTCACTATACCTGCTAGAAACGGATTAATTAATGTCCAAGGACCCGGAAAAATTAGAATATCCGAGATTAGGTAGGTGAGAAGCCCAACAAATAAAGCAGTCAATGCATTAAAGAAGTAGCCTGAAACGAAGGAAAATACTAATGGAATATTAATGAATTGAGCAGGAGTAAGATATGTTTTCAATACCCTAAATGCAACGCCTAAACCTGAAAATATAGCTATAGATGCAATATGTATACTCCTAGCCATATGGTAAAGAAAAATAGGGAGTTTAAATTTAAAGTTTCCGTCAATTAAATGCTTACTTCCTCGTAGCTTCGAGTGTCAACTGCTTAGCTAGGCTGTACATAACCGGAACTAGCATCAATGCTATAGCTATAGCAAAGCCCCATGCAATGTTAGCTATGACTTGGGATACTCCAGGGAACGTTGAGAATATCGCAGCAATGCCTACTATGAGAAATACGCTGTATAATATGAACTTTGCATACCCAGCGACGGCAATAAACTCCTTGTGTTCGTCAGTTATAGACTTTATTAAACCGTCAGTTAACGCTATGCCTGCTCCTATTATTACAAAGCCTAGTATTAGTGGATAGATCATTTCGCCTGCAAGTTGCATTAAGTCTAGAGCCATGAAAAGTACTACCGCAATTAAACCCACTAGCAGAAGGTTTCTAAGCATATCAACTACCTCACTCTTCGCCTTAGGAAACACTGGCTTAAGAATCCTCGATATAAATGTGGTTAAGAAGTCCACTAGAATAGTTCCGAATACTATTATAATTATGCCGCCAAGAAGCCTTGGTAGGTAGTTTGCAATAGCTATTAGGAATTCACCGATAGGTCCAGATATATTGAGCACTTGAAGTGCAACTATAACGGACAGCACTATTATAAATGCCTTGATAAGTCCTGCAACGAAGGACGATAAGTCAAGCCCTGCTTTTCTAAAGGACTTACCAGCCTCAGTCTGATCAAAACCCTTTTCTATGCCTGTCTTCTCGATTAGATAGTTTACTGCTCGTCCAGCAGCTTCACCTATAGCGTAGCCTATCCCTATGATGATGAGAGCGCCGACTATCGATGGTATCAGCTCTATTATTTTTCCCAAAACTTCCAGTAGTTTATCTAATATTTGCTCCCAGAACATAAGCATCACCTATATTATTTAATAGTTTTATTATTTAGAAATATACAATAAATATGTAATAACTCCAATATTTAAACTTTAAGC